>JAZLHQ010000095.1:0-5587 GCA_045616925.1 Eubacteriales bacterium
CGTATAGACCTTGACGAACACCCAGTTGGTGCGGAAGCAGTCCACGACGAACGTCTTGACGTCTGTTACCTTCATAATACTTCCTCCGGCAGATTGATTTCTTCGTAGATTTCGGGAACGATCTTGTTTTTGCAGGCAAAATCGTTCGGATCGAGCGAATCGAACAGTCCGACGTGCATCGGAACGACGTACGCGGCACCCGTTTTTTCGGCAAAACGCTTGGCGTCCGCCATATTCATATTGTTTCCGACACCGTTGACGGGCAGAAATACGACGTCGATTTTTTCGGGCAGATCCGCAAAAATTTCGGTATTATAGAGCGTGTCGCCCGTGACGTAATAGGTTTTTCCGTTGTGTTCGATCAGAACGCCGATCGGGTGCGGATCGGAATGCTCCGCCTTGACCGCTCTTATGCGGAAAGTTCCCTGCGTCCACTCCGTATGGCGCTGAAAGCGCACGTAGTTGTTCTGCGCGCCGCCGAACCCGCGCGCCGTCTGCCACGCGGCGTCGGGCGCCAGCACCGTGACGCTCGTGTTTTCGCCGAGATAGTGCGGCAGCGTTTCGGGGTCGGTGTGATCGAGGTGATTATGCGTCAGGATCAGAACGTCCGGCTTGATTTTCAGAAATTCTTCGCAAACGGGAACGCGCCGGCAGTTGCGCGGATTGACCTTGACGACGCTGTTTGACAGATACGGATCGACGATGATCTTCATCCCGTCCGCTTCAAAGAGAAGTCCTGCCTGTCCGAGCCAAGTGATCTTCATTTCACTGATACCGCCTTTACGATCTCGACGGTCTTTCTGCACTGCCCTTCGATATCGCCCTTCATCATGAAGCTGCCGCCGACCGCCGTAATGCACGGGCAGGAGAGAAATTCGGCGAGATTTTCGAGATCGACGCCGCCCGTCGGCATGAATTTCATCTTCGGGAACGGAGCGCTCAGCGCTTTGATCGCCTTGAGGCCGCCGTAAACGCCCGCCGGGAAGAATTTGACGGTCGTAAGACCTTTATCCATCGCGTGCATGATCTCGGTCGGGGTGACGCAGCCCGGCAGATACGGGACGCCGCGCATCCGGCAGACGTCGCAAACGCCGTCCGAAAATCCGGGACTGACGATGAATTTCGCGCCCGCGTCGACCGCGTCGTTCGCCTGCTGCGCGACCGTGACGGTGCCGGCTCCGATGACCATATCGGGGAAAGTTTCCGACGCGATGCGGATCGCTTCCTTCGCGCAGGACGTGCGGAAGGTGATCTCCGCCACCGGAATTCCGCCGTTTTGAAGCGCCTGCATCGTGGGGATCGTATCTTTGACGTCGTTGATGACGACGACGGGGACGATCTTATTGTCCCCCAAAAGTTCCTGTATCGTTTTCATAATGATTCCTTTCAGTCCATATCGGGAATGAAATCGCCGAAGGTCAGAAGCAGAACGCTGTCCGTGATCGGCAGATTGACGAGTTTTACGTGGCCGTTTTCGTTCTTTTCGATCATCTGATCGGGGAGTTTATAAACGTCTCCGGTCGCGAGATCGACGATACGGATCTTATCGCCGAGGTTGAAGGTATCGAACGAGATCGTGCCTTCGTAGGTCGACGTGAGGAGCGGGACACTGTTCCAGTAGACGAGTGCCGCGCCGTTTTCCCTTTTGAATCCGTAGATCTGCACCGTCGGATCGGCACAGTCCGTGCCGTTGACCCGTTTGGAGGGCAGTTCGAGGCGCTTGATCGTCAGATCCTTCGGCTCAAACGGCGTAGAGAAGACCGACGCGAGCGTGCCCAGCGCCGTATAGGACGGTTTCGGCGTATATTCGCCTGTCGAGAGTCCGTTTTCGTCGAATTCCGCGCTCAGAACGCCGAAATAGCCGTAATCGAGGTAGGAACGCTTGTCCGTCACGAGGCCGTTGAGCGCTTCGACCATATCGAGCGAGGAAAAATAGGAGGTGAACGTGATATCGTGCGCAAGATCGATCACGAGATTTCTCAGAAGATGCTTGGTCTGCTTCTGCGGCGTCCACGCAAAGCCTCTGAGCGCGCCCGCGCCGTCGCTTCTCGACTGCGAGCCCGTCTCGCCCTGAATGATCTCAAGTCCCGGACGGTAGCTGTCAAGCAGCGTCCTTAGTGCTTCGATGCGCTCCGCGCGCTTCGTTTCGTCCGCCATATAGGCGTGGAACGAGACGGCGTCGATATAATCGCCGGGCCCCATCGACATACAGGTATTGACGAACGTTAAGTCGTAGAGGTGCGCGATCGCGCAGCCGACAATCTTGACGTCGGGATCCGCTTCGCGGATCGCTTTCGCCGTCCGGATCGCGAATCCGGCGTACTGATACGCGTCGGGGCCGTGATCGTCTTCGCCTTCGGGCGTATTGTGGCGCCAGCTGTACTTGAGATCCGGCTCGTTCCAGATCTCGAAATATTCGATTTTTCCGCGGTAATGCGAAACGCACGCCTTGACGTAGGAGAGCCAGCCCTCTGTTTCCTCTTCGGTTTCGATCGGCGGGCAGCCGACGTTGCCGAAATATTTTTTCGCGAAGGGAGAATAGACCTCGTTGCCGTAGCAGAGGCAGATCCACGGCTTCAGATTTCTTTTAAGAAGATTGTCGACGATCGAATCGAGCCACGCAAAATCGTAAACGCCCTTGATTTTTTCGGTGCGCATCCAGCCCGACTGGATCCTTGCCCACTTGACCCCGAGTCCGGCGATCTTATCGTATGCCTTTTCGGGATCGAAGAGTCCGCGGTCGAGCTTTTCAAAGCCGATGCCGAGGCGCGAATTTTCGGCTTCTGCGGCACTTTTCATCCGGATCTTTCCAGTTCTGACGAGTCTTTCCATAAAAAGAGGCTCCCTTCATTTAAGAAATTTCACATTATGCGGAGATCCTATTGACAAATTCCCCGTTATTTTTTATAATTATAACACAAAAAGCGAAAGGTTTCAATGGAAATTCCTATTTATTATTTAAGAATTTCTATTCAGAACAAGAAAATGACACCGCGTTTTCACATCAGCCGGCAGAACAGCGTCTATTACGCCGTCAACGACCGCGAGAACAAATTCGGACCCGAGCGCACGTCGACCAATTACGAGCTTGAAATGTATCTGAGCGAGGGCGCCGTCTCTTATCTCAACGGAGAAAAAATCGAGGTCAGAGAGAATCTGCTCCTTCTCGCGCGCCCCGGGGACGTGCGGCGGACGTTCGGCAATTTTTCCTGCATCAACATCCATTTCAGCTGCTCCGATCCCGCTTTCGAGGAAGAATATCTGCACCCCGAAACGCAATACTGTATGCCGATCCGGCTCGGCGACACGGATTATACGTTCCGCCGCCTTCTCGAACTCACGAACTCCGAGGAATACGGCAAGGAACTGCGCGCCGAGAGCATTCTTCTTTCTCTGATCGCCGATTTCCGCGACAGCGTCCACACGCAGAGTCTTACGCGCTCAAGATACGGCAGATACGTCGAGGATGTGCGCAGATCCTGCCGCTATATGGAGGAGCATTTCGCCGAGCCTCTGACGGTCGGCGATCTCGCCGCGATGATCCCCGTCAGCTCGAATTTCTATCAGCTCATTTTCAGAGAATTGATCGGAAAGCCGCCCGCCTCCTATCTTCGCAGGATCCGCCTTCTCAAAGCGGAGCAGTTTCTGACGGGAACGGATATGCCGCTTGCCGAGGTCGCAGAAAAAACGGGGCTCAAAAACGGCAGTTACCTGACTTACGTCTTCAAAAAGGAGCGCGGGATCACGCCATCCGAATACCGCCGGCAGCAAAGAAATCTTCTGTAAACCAAAACTGTTCCGAAGGTCCAAGCGGATCTTCGGAACAGTTTTTCGTTATGAGAATTCTTCCGGCGCGTCGCCGAAATCGGGTACGTCGAGCAGGATCCCGCCCATTTTCGCCGACTCGTGTGCGATAAGTCCCGGGATCGTGTAGCGGGCTGCGCGCCATGCGTTGACGTACGGCGTTTTCTGCTCCCAGACGGCGGTGCAGAAGTCGTCGATTAGGAACTGATGCGACGCCATGTGGCCGTTCGGCGCATCTTTATAGGAATCGGGCAGACGGGATCGCTCATTTTCCTGCACGGGCGAAAAATCGCTTCCCTGCCATTTATGGTTCGCTACGCGGTTTTTGAAATCGGGATCGTTTTCCTTTGCTGCCGTCATAGCGGCGGGATTTACGTCGTCGCTGACGTCCGTTAATCTGACGCCGTTTTCGGTAAGGGTCGTGAAGATATGCTGCGCGTTGCTGAACTGGTAGGAGCCCTTCGTGCCGTAGAAGCCCGAAATATAGGAACTCGGCGCTTTATAGCCGATCCTGCGGCATTCCGAAACGCGCGCGCATCCGCCGTTTGCGAGCTGCATCAGGGAAAATTCGTCGGAAAATTCGTTATCCCACGGATTCTCTCCGCACCGGAACGGCGTATTCTCCTCCATATCGCGATAACCGACGGCGCTGACCTTCAGAACGTGCGTATCGAGCGCGTGGAGGATCATCGCGGTCGAGTGGGTCGGATACAGGAACGGCGGGATCGCCGAATGCGCCCGATCGTCCCGGAAATTCTTCGGAAAATGAGAAAGATCGTGGAAATACTGCGATTCTCCGAAAACGAAGCGTCCGAAATCGCCCGCCTCGTAGCGCTTTTTGCAGTACATCGACGTGGGGTAATAGACGCAGGTCTCGCCCATCATATAGATCCTTCCCGTTTCTTTCACCGCGTCGAGGATCATTTTGCAGTCGTCTGCCGTGCCCGCCATCGGGACGGCGGAATAGACGTCCTTCCCTGCGCGCAGCGCAGCCGTGACGAGCGGGCCGTGCGTATGGCGCTCCGTGAAGATCGCCACGGCGTTGATGCTCTCGTCCGCGAGTATTTCCTCGAAGGATTCGATCACGGGAACCTGAAAGCGCTCGGCATACTGCTTTGCGCGCTCCGGGATCTTGTCGCACACGTAAACCGCCTCTACGTATGGGTGCAGTTTGAAGAGAGGCACGAAATTGCGTGCAAATTCTCCGCAGCCGACGACCGCCACGCGGAGTTTTTCATGAAAGCGTTTCATTTTGCCATCCTCTTTTCGTTTTACAACGCGGTTTGCGTATCGTTCGGATCGCCTTCGCGCGCGAGCTTATATTCGAGCGACCAGTCAAGGTCACGGTACTGCTCCCCTCTCGGATCGGTTTTGATCCATTCGAGAAGAAGATCGAGCATTTCGACCGTCCACGTCGCTTTGTCGATCTGTGCCGTCGTGAACTTGCCCTTCGTGATCATTTCAAAGCCGAAATCGTCCTTGACGTGCGTCTTCGCCGCGCCCTCCACCACTTCCTTGACGAGGTGAGACGGAATGAACAGAACGCCGCCTCCGCCGCCGAATACGACGTCACCGGGCAGAACGGTCGCTTTGCCGATGCGCGTCACGCTGTTGAAATCCTTCATCACGAATTCGCGGATCGGCGTCGGGTCGATGCCGCGGAAATAGACCTGCACGTCCTCGACCTGCTTCATCTGCTCGACGTCGCGCACGCCGCCCCAGATCACGGCGCCGCCCGTCTTCGTATTCTTCTTGATCGCGGTCGTCAGATTGCCGCCGACGA
>JAZLHQ010000096.1:0-3163 GCA_045616925.1 Eubacteriales bacterium
CTGTATCAACTATTGCGGCAGAAAATTTGAAGATATTCTCGTTTCCGAAGCGGTTCTTGCAACAAAAGGACAGTATCTGACGTTCGGCGGAAAGCCGATCAACGCACTTTACGCGCACTCCGGCGCGGCTACGACGTCCGATTCGAACGGAGTCTTCGGAATTGACTGCGCGTACCTTACGGTGTCTGGAAATCTGCCGCCGAGCAGCGAAACGAAAATCGTCGTTTTGTCGCCGTACGACGTCTATCAGATCCTTTCGGACGCGGGATACGATCAGATCAAAGCGAACGTCAAGAACGTCGTTTGTAAAACGATTCCGGATTCGTCGTACGTTTCTGAGATTTCGTTTACCGATATTCTCGGAAACGAGCTGACGGTCACGGGAGGCAGGGAAATCCTGCGCGTCTTCGGCGGACAGCTTGACAGTCTTTCGTTCACCTGTCAGATCAGTTCCGACGCGCAGACGCCCGGATTCTTCGTATTTGCCGAAACAGGCGTCGGAAACGGACTCGGCATTACGCTTGCCGGCGCTCGCTCTGCCGCGTCTCTCGGAAACGATTACAAAGCGATTTTATCTATGTACTATAAACAACTGACTCTTGCGGGATAAACACGATGAAACAAAAAATCAACTTGTATCTGCTTTACGCGACCGTTTCGACGCTCATCTACGGTTTGATCGCTTACTTCATCAAATCCGGAGGCAACGCCGATAACGCCGGTTTCTGGGTCGTTTTCGGAGTCGGCATTGCCGTTTACGCTTACGTATTCATGGCACTGTCGCTCGTACAGGAAAAAGCGCCCGAAAAACGATCGGAACTGACGGGAAGATATGCAGCCCATCTTCTGATGTTTGAACTCGGTATTCAGCTGATCGGAGGCCTTGTATTCCACGTCGTTTCCGATTTAGTCGATCACGTTTCGATGTTCTTAACGGTGCTGATCTGTCTTATTCTGAACGTACCGATCATCCTTCTGACCTGGCTGCCGGAAGAGCGCAGAATCGTCACCGTGATCGAAGAAAACGAAGTGCTCGATCAGAACTATTTTTCCAATTCGATCCTTTATCTTGACCACGTATCGGAGAATGCGGGATACGACGCTCTGACCTCTGCGACGGATCGCCTAAAAAAGCTGCTTTCGCGTATCGACGTTCCGATGAGCGATCCCGCTTCCGCGGAAGCGATTTCTCTTGACGTCAGCAACAAGTGCATCGCACTGGAAACGGCGATCAACCAGAAGGACGCGTCGAAAATTCTGATCATTTCACGCCAGCTCCTTTCTCTCTGCGATAAGATCGAAAGGGAAGCGGAGATCGCGGTCATTTGCTATAAGGATCCCGATTTTTTTCATACGGACAACGAAATCGCCGAAGCACAGATGGATCTCATCCTCGATCAGTACGGAATTGAAGAGGAAGAAGATGTCGTTCATTCCAAAATCGACCTTGCAAACGATTTGCGTTTCAAGAAAGCGCTCCGTTTCGCAGACGCGTCTTACCGTGAAATTCTCAACGGATACGTCGTTGAAATGAACGGTAAGAGCCGCAAAAAGGAGATCGAGATCAACGAAAAACAGTTTGCAGGCGACAAGATCAGTTCGCTTATCAGTTCCGTGATCCTGCCTGTCGTTTTCGTCTTGTCACTCGGCATCTTCCTTCTTTGGGTCTTTGCAGTGCATCCCGCGGGATTTTCTTACGATATGCTCGACGACGGGACCGTGATCATCACGGGTTACAATCCGCTTTGCGGAAACGACGTTGAGATCCCCGCCGAGATCAAGGGAAAAGACGTGACGGTCATCGGTGAACGGGCGTTCAGGAATTGCCGCAAGATCGTTTCCGTTAAAGTGCCCGAAAATGTGACGACCGTCAAATTCGATTGTTTCAACGGCTGCTCGTCGCTGAACGCGGTCTATCTGCCGTCATCACTTGAAGAAGTACAGATGTACGCGTTCAAGGGATGCTCTTCGCTCGGACACATATATTATGCCGGTTCCGAAGAGGATTTCGAGGGCGAAGTGGACGAATACGGCAATCGGATCTCGGGCGTTAAATTCAGTTCGAACGGCTTTATGTCGACCGATTCTTCGTCCGATTCCAAGGCGTTTGAGCATTTCAAAAAAGACGGGAAGATCATTTATAATGCCAATTATTGAATTTTTTGGCAAAAATACGTAAAAAAATAATACTTTTGCGATATAATTGTAAAAAAGGTCTTGCATTTTTCCGCAAAATGTAGTAAAATATAGCGTAAAATTATTTATCAGTATATGGAGGTACTCCCAATGGCAGCAATTACAGCCGGTGATTTCCGTAACGGCGTAACATTCGAATACGACGGAAAAGTTATGCAGGTCGTGGAATTCCAGCACGTCAAGCCCGGTAAAGGCGCAGCGTTCGTCAGAACCAAGATGAAGAATGTTATTACCGGTTCGGTCACCGAAACTTCGTTCAACCCCACCGCAAAATTCGAGACCGCTTATATCGAGAAGAAAGAGATGGAATATCTCTACAACGACGGCGAGCTCTACTATTTCATGGATCCCGAATCCTACGAACAGGTACCGATCAACGCAAGCAACCTGCCCGATAACTTCAAGTTCGTTAAGGAAAATATGGTTTGCCGTATTCTTTCCTACAAGGGCAACGTCTTCAACGTTGAGCCTCCGACGTTCGTCGAACTTGAGATCACCGCAACCGATCCCGGCTTTGCAGGCAACACCGCAACGAACACTCTGAAGCCCGCAACCCTTGAGACCGGCGCAGAGATCAAGGTACCGCTGTTCCTCAACCCCGGCGAGAAGATCAAGATCGATACGAGAACGGGCGAATATCTCTCCCGCGCTTAATTCTTCAGCAACTATTTCGGAGGTAAATTATGAGTCTTGGTGAACAGGTAGCACATCTTCGCGGATTGATGGAAGGTCTTTCCTTCAAGGACGAAACGCCCGAGCAGAAGGTCATCAACGAGATCGTTGATATTCTCGGCGATATGGCGGATGATATTGAACTGATCGAAGAGAACGTCAGCATGATCCACGATTACTGCGAGGAACTTGACGAGGATCTCGGAGACGTCGAATCTTACTTCATCGACGAAGAAGATGATGACAACGATGAGGACGAAGACGACGAATACGACGAGGATATCGAAGACGAAGA
>JAZLHQ010000097.1:0-10705 GCA_045616925.1 Eubacteriales bacterium
TATTTTCAAAAATTATTATTTAAATATTTTTCGGAAAAGCATTTGACATATACATTTTTGTCCAATATAATAATATGGTTAGTGGAAAGGATGAAGAATATGCTTTGCTATGAAGAATTAAGACTCAGCCTGCTTGAAAACGAAAAACCGCTTTCCGAGCTTGCCGACGCCATCGGACTGGAAGGTCTGCGCGCCGAGATCGAAAAGCTTACCGAAGAATCGGCGCAGGACGGCTTCTGGAACGACGTGACGAATTCCAATAAGATCGTGCAGAAGCTCGCCACTCTCAAAGCCAAGGTAAAAAGATACGAAGACCTCCGGGCTCTTTTTGACGATACTCTCACCCTCATCGAAATGGCGAACGAGGAAGAAGACGAGAGTATGCTTGAGGAGTGCAAAGAGGGCGTGGAAGGCGTAAAGACCGGGATCGACACGCAGACGCTCGAAACGCTTCTCTGCGGCGAATACGACTCCAAAAACGCCATCCTTACGTTCCACGCTGGCTCGGGCGGTACCGAGGCGCAGGACTGGGCGATGATGCTGTTCCGCATGTATCACCGCTGGGGTGAGCGTCACGGCTTTAAGACCACCACGCTCGACTATCTCGACGGCGAAGAGGCGGGCATCAAATCCGCCGTTATCCTCGTGGAAGGCGAAAACGCTTTCGGTTACTTAAAGAGCGAAATGGGCATCCACCGTCTTGTACGCGTTTCTCCCTTCGACGCGCAGGGACGCCGCCATACGTCCTTCGCTTCTCTCGAAGTCATGCCCGAGATCGACGATACCATCGAGGTCGATATCCGTCCCGAGGATATCAAGATGGACGTGTACCGCGCTTCCGGCGCCGGCGGACAGAAAGTAAACAAGACTTCGTCCGCGGTTCGTCTTACGCATATCCCCACCGGCATCGTCGTTTCCTGCCAGGTGGAAAGAAGCCAGTATCAGAACCGTGACGTCGCCATGACGATGCTCAAATCCAAGCTCATCGAGATAAAGGAACGCGAGCATCTGGATACCATCAACGATATCAAGGGCGATCAGAAAGAGATCACCTGGGGCAGCCAGATCCGTTCCTACGTATTCATGCCCTATACGCTCGTCAAGGATCACCGCACCGGCTTTGAAAACGGCAACGTGAGCAACGTGATGGACGGCGATATCGACGGCTTCATAAACGCCTACCTCAAAATGCAGTCCCATCAGAAGATGGAAAACGAAGAAAATCAGTTTTAAGTTGTCAAAAATCCCCCGAAACGGCAGGAAAATGCTGTTTTGGGGGATCATGTTTTTTAGTTCCGAAAAAAATGAATTTTATTCAACACGTGTTTAAATATGGCGGAATTATTGCGAAAAAGAATGAATAAATTTATAATTGTTTATTATTTGTTAATAAAAGCGCATTTTGAACGCAAACCGCAGGGGCTATTATAATATCGCAGGTTGAGAGAACGATTTATCTCTCCGCCGGCAAAAAGCTCGATTTCTCCTTTTTATATTTTCTCTTCCCCAAATGGAAAGCCCGGCCTTGTGCCGGGCTTTTCATTTTTTCTGAAAACTGAATACTGAAAACTGAAAACTGAATACTGAATACCGCTCACCGGATCTCCGCTAATTTTACGAGCACCTTCGTCATCGCCTGCATGGATTCCACGCTTACGAATTCGTGCACGCCGTGGAAATTTTCGCCGCCGGTGGAGAGATTCGGGCAGGGAAGACCTTCAAAGGAAAGCCTTGCGCCGTCCGTGCCGCCGCGGATCGGAACGAGCTTCGGCTGCGCGCCAACGGAAAGCATGGCTTTTTCCGCTTCGTCGATGAGCCATATATGCGGCAGGATCTTTTCCTTCATGTTGTAATAGCTGTCTTTGATATCGGCTTCAAACGTTCCTTCGCCGTAAACGGAATTCATATAAAGCGCGAGGTTGGCGACGAATTCCTTGCGGCGGACGAATTTATCCATATCGTGGTCGCGGATGATCATGTTGATAACGGTCTTCGTTTCGTCGCCCTTTATATCACAGAGATGATAGAAGCCCTCGTAGCCCTCCGTGTGCGCCGGCGTTTCCGCGGCGGGCATGCGGGAAATGAATTCGCAGGCGAGCAGAGCGGCGTTTTTCATCTTGTTTTTCGCCGATCCGGGATGGATATTCACGCCGTTCACGGTGATCTTTGCGCTTGCGGCGTTGAAATTCTCGTATTCGATCTCGCCGAGAAGCCCTCCGTCGACGGTGTAGCCGTAATCGGCGCCGAGATAATCGAGGTCGACGAGGTCGGCGCCTCTGCCGATCTCCTCGTCGGGCGTAATGCAGACGCAGATCTTGGCGTGCGGGATCTTTTCGTCGACGATCTTTTTGACGGCGCCGAGGATCTCGGCGATGCCCGCCTTGTCGTCGGCACCGAGCAGGGTCTTTCCGTCGGTCACGATCAGCTCCTGCCCTTTGAAATCTTCAAGGTACGGATAATCACTGACCTTCATGACGATCCCGTCGGAAAGCGGAATATCGCCGCCGCCGTAGGGGACGATACGCGGTTTGATCGGCGCGTCGGGCGCAGCGTCGGACGTGTCCATGTGCGAAATGAGCGCGATCGCGGGCGCCGTGACGCCGTCGGTCTCATCGAGGATCCCGTAGACGTAGCCGTGCTCGTCGATGCGCGCGTTCCCGACGCCGATCGCTTTGAGATCCTCAACGATCTCTCTGCCGAGCAAAAGCTGCTTCTTCGTCGACGGGCAGGTTTCGGAATTTTCATCCGACATCGTAGGGTATGAGACGTAGTGTAAAAAACGTTTCAGCGTGTAGCTGTCTTTCATAATAAGTCCTCCGATCGTTTATACCGTAATCATAGCACATTTTTCGCGATTTGTCAATTTTCGGAAAAATATATTTTCGGACGGCGAAAACGCTTGAAATAGAAGGAAAAATATGCTATACTGAAAGGAAGGAGGGATCGGAAAATGCGGATACCGGAATATCATATCAGATCCGTAACGGATCTGAAAATACTGCTGCTTTCCGACCTGCACGACAGGGACTGCCGGCAGGCGATCGAAGCGATCCAAAATACGTCTCCCGATCTGATCCTTTTGGCGGGTGATATCGCGGAAACGCTCGGCGAGCCGTGCGCCGATCCGAGGCGCAACCGCGACAACAACGAGGGCTTCCGGCTGCTCACGGAATGTGCGAAGGCGGCGCCGTCGTTTTACGCGCTCGGCAATCACGAAAAGCGGCCGTATCCCGAAAACGTGCGGAGGATCCTTGAAACGGGCGTGCATTTTCTAAACGATTCACACGAGATCTTTACTTGCCCGGACGGAACGGAGATCCTGATCGGAGGACTTGCCTCCGGACTCAAAAAAGAGGGAATTTTGCAGCCGACCTTCCCGCCGAACGAAAAATGGCTCGCGGAATTTGAAGCAAAACCGGGGATCAAAATACTCATCAATCACCACCCCGAATACTGGGAGCCGTATATTCGCGGCAAAAACGTCTTTCTGACGGTCTCGGGACACGCGCACGGCGGGCAGATCCGCATTTTCGGACGCGGACTGCTGGCACCGGGGCAGGGACTCTTCCCGAAATACGACGGCGGACGCTTCGGCGGTGAAAAAGACGGACATCTGATCGTCTCACGCGGACTTTCCAATACGGCGCGCTTCATCCCGCGCCTCTTCAATCCGAAGGAAGCGCCGCTGATCTTTCTTGAAAAATAACGAAAAGAGGGAACGAAAATGACCAAAATCAAAAATCTTGCCGAGGGCATGAACACGATCTTTCTGATGGTGCGCGAGATCTCCGAGCGCACGTCGAAGAACGGAAAGCCCTATATCACGCTCACGCTGACGGACGGCTCCGATACGATCGGCGCGAATATGTGGGACGCGACCGGCGCGCAGTTTCCCGTCAAGGTCGGCGGGATTGCGGCGCTCAAACTGAACGGACAGCCCTATAACGGCAGAATTTCCTATACGATCTACGACGTGCGCGAGGCGAGCGCTTCGGACGGCGTCACGCAGTCGATGTTCGTGAAAACGGCGCCCGTTTCCCCCGAAAAACTGTACGATAAATGTATGGATTACATCGAAAACGAGATGGACGATCCCGATTATCAGCTTCTCTGCAGAACGATCTACGAGGAAAACAAAGGCCAGCTTCTGCACGCGAGCGCGGCTAAATCCGTGCATCATTACGCGATCGGCGAACTGCTTTGGCACGTCACGCGTATGGCGGCGACCGCTTTGCAGATCGCTTCGATCTATAAGCTCGACAAGAACGTTCTGCTCGCGGGCGTCCTTCTGCACGACATCGGCAAGCTCGAGGAACTGCACACGGACGTGATGGGCTCGACGACCTACACCGAGGACGGCAGCCTCTTCGGGCACCTGATGCTCGGCGCCGAAATGATCAATTCCTACGGTGAGCGCCTCGAGATTCCCGGCAATAAGCTCCGCGTGATCCGTCATATCATCGTATCGCACCACGGCACGCGCGAATACGGCGCGATCACGCTTCCGGCGACCGCCGAGGCGTACGCCGTCCACGTCATCGACCTGCTCGATTCGCGGATCTATATCTACGACGCGGAATCCGAAAAGCTCGAGCCGGGCACGTTCTCGGACCGTATCGGCGTACTTGACGGCATCAATATCTGGAAACCGGGCAACTGAACTGCAAATTCTCCGTTTTTTTGAAAAAGGGAATTGACAACCAAGCGAAAATGTGGTATTCTATTACTTGTAAATTTATTACGGAGGTAAATTATGTCTGCTTTTCTTACAAAAGTCGTTGAGACGTTCACCAATTTCGGTTTCCGCCTCATCGCGGCGATCATCGTGCTCGTCGTCGGCTGGTTCCTGATCGGTTTTGCGCTCAAACTGTTCGCAAAGTCCAAGAAGGCGCAGAAGATCGACCCGCTGGCACGCAAATTCATCGTCAGCTTCATCAACATCGGTCTCAAGATCCTTCTGATGATCATCGTCGTTTCGATCCTCGGTGTCAATATGACGTCGGTCATCGCGGTGCTTACGTCGTGCGCACTGGCGATCGGTCTTGCACTGCAGGGCGGTCTTTCCAATATCGCCGGCGGTCTGATCATCCTGATCTTCCGTCCCTTTGAGGTCGGCGATCTGATCGAAAGCGACGGCGCGCTCGGCACGGTCAGCGAAGTCAACATCTTCTATACCGTCATGGTCACGCCCGACAACATCAGAGTAACGATCCCGAACGCAACCGTTTCCAACAGCAAGATCCAGAACCTGTCCGCACAAAAGACCCGCCGTATGGACTTCGACTTCGTGATTCCTTTCAATACGAAGACCGAAACCGCGCAGCAGGTGCTCCTGCAGGTCGCAAAGGAAAACGATATGGTCCTTGCGGATCCCGCGGCAAGCGCACGTATCAGCGGATACACCGACCGCGGCGTGCAGATCACTCTGCGTGTCTGGGCTACCTGCGACAACTACTGGGACGTCTACTTCGACATCAACGAAGCCGTCAAGGAAGCATTCGCAGCCTGCAAGATCAAGTTCGCTTATCAGCAGCTCGACATTCACGTCGCACAGTAATCGCTTAAAAAATGAGAAAACGCCGTTTCAAACGGCGTTTTCTTTGTATTTCCGAAGATATTCGACCTCGGTTTCGTTGAGGGGACGGTATTCACCGGGCATAAGACCCTCGTCAAGCACGATCTCGCCGATGCGCAGACGTTTCAGATACGTCACGCGGCAGCCGACGGCGTGCAGCATCAGCTTGACCTGATGCTTCTTGCCCTGACGGATCGTGAGAGTCGCCGAAAATGCGTCTCCTCCGGGATTTTTCAGATATTTCCGGCGTCGGGGCAGGGGCAGATGATCTCTGATATCGTAAACGGTCAGTTTTTTCAGCAGTTCGGCTTTGGCGGGCATCGTCGGCTCCGTTTCCGAGCCGATGAGGACGCCGCTTTCAAGAGCCGCGATCTTGTCGGGGGTCAGATTTCCGATCCCGTAGATGAAATATTCTTTTTCGATATGATTTTTCGGCTGCATGATGGCGGGATCGAGCATCCCGTCGTCGGTCAGAATGAGAAGTCCCTCGGTGTCGATGTCGAGCCGTCCGACCGGATGCAGCTTTTCCGCAAGCTCCGCAGGAAAGTAGTCCATAACGGTTTTCTTGCGGGAATCTCTGACGGCGGTGATGCACCCGCCGGGTTTGTTGAACATATAGTAAAGCGCCACGATCTCACCTCACAGACATTCTATCACGTTTTGGAAAATTTTGCAAGAAAAATCGGAAAAGTTTGTAACCTTTTGGTTATTATCGGAATTAACCAAAGGTTAATTCCGAATGAACTGAAAGGATTTTCTCATGTTAATTAACGGCGATTGGTATATAAAAATGCTCCGCTCGGCGGCAATTTCTCTCGATAACGAGAAGGATCACATCAACGATCTGAACGTTTTCCCCGTCCCGGACGGCGATACGGGTATCAATATGGCACTGACGCTTACGGGCGTTCACGACGAGCTGACGCTGAACGGCAAGATCAGCGACGCCGCCGATAAGGCCGCGATCACGCTCCTCAGAGGCGCGCGCGGAAATTCCGGTGTCATTCTCTCGATGTTCTTCAGAGGCGTCTCGAAATCGCTGAAGGGAAAAGCCGAAGCGGACGCGAACGCGCTCGCCGAGGCGTTTTCAAACGGTACGAAGTTCGCGTACGGCGCCGTCATGAGTCCGAAAGAGGGCACGATCCTGACGGTTATGCGCGCGTTTTCCGACGGCTGCGAACAATACGTCGGGAACGGCGGTGACGACGTCACCGAAATGATCACGAAGGCGCGCGGGAACGCGCAGGAGATCCTCGAAAAAACGCCCGAAATGCTCCCGATCCTCAAAGAGGCGAACGTCGTGGACGCTGGCGGAACGGGATTTGTCGCCGTCGTCGACGGCTTCATCGCCGCCCTCAACGGGATCGAACTCGTCCCGAACGACGAAAGCGCGAAAAAGACGGCGAAAACGGCGGATTCCGCCGATTTCTCCGGATTTTCGACCGAAAATATCGTATATCCGTACTGCACGGAATGCATCATCACGAAGAGCGCCGCGTTCAGAGGTGAAGATACCTGCGATCGGTTCCATCAATTTGCGATGAAAATGGGCGACAGCGTCGTTTTCGTCGACGACGAAGAGATCGTCAAGCTTCACGTACATACGAAGGATCCGGGAAAAATACTCACGGAAGCGCTCAAATACGGCACGCTCTACACCGTCAAGGTGGAGAATATGAAGAATCAGCACAACAGTCTCGTCGTGAAGGAAAACGAAGCGCAAAACGAAAAACGGGAGGAAAAAGCTGTGCCCGCGAAGCCGTTCGGTTTCGTCTCGGTCTGCGCAGGCGAAGGTATTTCCGAGATTTTCAAGGAGATCGGCGTCGATCAGATCGTTATGGGCGGTCAGACGATGAATCCGAGCACGGACGATCTTCTGAAGGCGATCGAAAAAACGCCCGCCAAGACGGTAATCGTGCTTCCCAACAACGGCAACATCATCATGGCGGCGGAACAGTGCGTTGAACTCGTGAAGGACAGACGCGTCGTCGTCATCAAGAGCCGCACGATCCCACAGGGCGTCTCGGCGATGCTCGCGTTCGATCCCGACGCCACCTATAAGCAGAACGCCGAAACGATGAGCGAAGCCGTAAAGACCGTGCGCACCTATTCGGTCACTTACGCCGCGCACGATTCCGTTTTCGACGGAACGGAGATCAGAAAAGGGCAGATTCTGGGACTTTCCGAAGGAAAACTTGCCTTCGTCACAGACGACCGTATGGGCTGCCTTGCGAAAATCGCCGAAGAACTGACGGATTCGGCGATGGTCACGCTCTATTTCGGAGAGGGCGTTCCCGACGAAGAAAAAGCCGCCGCGGAAGAATTCCTCGGCAAAGCCGTGAAGGGCGCCGAGATCGTGCCGATCGACGGCGGTCAGCCCGTCTATACGTATCTGATCGCGGCGGAATAATGGATAATTCCGTCTCAAGACTGCTTTCGTGGTACGAAAAAAACGCCCGCGATCTGCCGTGGCGTCACGATATCACGCCGTACCGCGTGTGGGTCTCCGAAATCATGCTCCAGCAGACCCGCGTCGAGGCGGTCAAGCCGTATTATATACGTTTTCTCAAGGAATTGCCGGACGTTTACGCCCTTGCCGATTGCCCCGACGACCGTCTTCTGAAGCTTTGGGAAGGGCTCGGCTATTACAGCCGCGTCCGGAATATGAAAAAAGCGGCGCGGATCGTCGTTGACCGCTTTGGCGGCAATTTTCCGTCCGATCCGATTGAGCTCCGGAAATTGCCGGGCATCGGCGCCTATACGGCGGGCGCGATCGCGTCGATCGCGTATAAGATCCCCGCGCCGGCGGTCGACGGAAACGTTCTGCGCGTGATCTCGCGCTATCAAGGTATTTTTGACGATATTCTCGATCCGAAAACGCGTAAAACGGTCGAAAAGACCGTTTCGGAAATGATCCCAAAAGACCGCGCCGACACGTTCACGCAGGCGCTGATCGAACTCGGCGCCGCCGTCTGTATGCCGGACGGCGCCGCACTCTGCTCCAAATGTCCGCTTTCCCGAAATTGCGCCGCAAAAAACGGCACAAACGGCGCGGATCCCTCGGTTTTGCCCGTAAAATCAAAGCAAAAGCCGAGAAAAATCGTATTTCTGACCGTCTTGCTCCTCAAAGACGGCGAGCGTTACGCGATCCGCAAACGCCCCGAAAAAGGGCTTCTGGCGGGACTTTACGAACTGCCGAACGTCGTCGGTACGCTTACGGAAGCCGAAGCGATCAGGGAAGCACGCGGACTCGGCTTCGACCCATTGCGCATCGAAAAACTCCCCGACGCCAAGCACGTTTTCACGCATATCGAGTGGCACATGAGCGCGTATCTCGTCGGCGGACACGCCGAAGAAAACTGCCCGCTCCTATTTGCGGACAGGGAAGAATTATCGGGCGTTTACGCCCTCCCGTCCGCCTTTTCCGCCTACAATCCGGCATAGAAAAATCACCGCTTTCGCGGTGATTTTCGTTTTTATTGCAGAAGTTCGAATTTGTATCCGACGCCCCAGACGGTCTTCAGATTCCACTTGTCCGAAACGCCTTCGAGCTTTTCGCGCAGACGCTTGACGTGCACGTCGACCGTTCTCGAGTCGCCGAGGTAATCGAATCCCCAGACCTTGTCAAGCAGCTGATCGCGCGTGAAAACGCGGTTGTAGTTCGCGGCGAGGAAGTAGAGAAGCTCGAGTTCCTTCGGCGGAATGTCGACGGACTGTCCGCGGAGCTTCAGCTCGTACTTTTCTCTCGAGATCTCGATGTTGTCGAACTTGATCGCGTCCGTGTCGCTCACGTTGTCGTGGGAATTGTAGCGTCGGAGCACCGCCTTGATACGCGCGGAAAGCTCCTTCATATCGAAGGGCTTGACCATAAAGTCGTCGGCGCCCAGTTCAAGTCCCAGAACCTTGTCGAATACTTCGCCCTTTGCCGTGACCATGATGATCGGGGTAGAGGAGAGCTGACGGATCTCCTTGCAGACCGCCCAGCCGTCCTTGTGGGGAAGCATGATGTCGAGCAGGACGAGATCCGGCTCGTACATTTTGAATACGGAGATCGCCTCAAGGCCATCGGCGGCGATCTTGATGTCGTATCCCTCTTTTGCGAGATAGACCTCTTCCATCTCGGATATGTAGGTGTCGTCTTCAACGATGAGAAGTTTGAAACTCATAATGATCCTCCTTATATAAATAACGTTCGATTGTTTTCAATTATATTATAGCCGATCGCGAGCCGTTTGTCAACCGCAAATTGTTAATTTCGTTATTTTTTTGTTCATGTTCATAAATATGGTAGCAGAGGATTGTCAAAACGGGGTTAAGGGAAGGTGAAAATTGTGTGACGGTTTGATTTTTACCGCTTTTTTACGAAATTATACAAAAAACGATTGCAAAAAAAGATAGACTGTGCTATAATATACTAATTAAATGATAGCAGGACACCTCACAGAAGGAGAATTACAAAATGAAACTCGGAATAGTCGGATTGCCGAACGTCGGCAAAAGTACGCTTTTCAACGCGATCACGAACGCGGGCGCGGAATCCGCGAACTACCCGTTCTGCACGATCGAGCCGAACGTCGGCGTCGTCGCAGTACCGGATCACCGCCTCGATGAACTCGCGAAGATGTACGATCCCGAAAAATATACCCCCGCCGTGATCGAATTCGTCGACATCGCGGGACTCGTCAAGGGCGCGTCGAAGGGCGAAGGCCTCGGCAATAAGTTCCTCGGTCACATCCGCGAGGTGGACGCGATCGTCCACGTCGTCAGATGCTTCGAGAAGGGCGACATCGTCCACGTGGATGGCTCCGTCGATCCTCTGCGGGACGTCGAGACCATCAATATCGAACTGATCCTTGCTGATCTCGAGCTCGTTGAGCATCGCCTCGACCGCGTGAGAAAACTCGCGAGAGGCGATAAATCCATGCTCGCCGAGCAGGAACTGCTCGAACGCATCTACGAAGCCCTCTGCGATTCGAAGCCAGCAAGATCGCTGACCTATACCGCCGACGAGCGCAAGATGCTGAACGGCTTCACGCTTCTGACCGATAAACCCGTCATTTACGCCGCGAACGTCGGCGAAGACGAGGTCGACGGCTCCTACGCCGATAATCCCGCGTATCAGAAGCTCGC
>JAZLHQ010000098.1:0-2375 GCA_045616925.1 Eubacteriales bacterium
AGACTGGTGGGCAACCAACTATATGTCCCTCTTCGAGTACGGCAACGCACGTTACTGGCTCTGCGGCGGCTACGATATCACCTACACCGGCGGTGCGGGCTGCGTATTCGTCAACAAGAGACTCTACGACCAGTACTGCGAAAATGATTACGGCGAGATTTACGAGTTCGTCAAGAGCGGCGCATGGGATCTGAATGCCTTCGCGGAAATGTCCAAGCACGTCTACGTCGACAAAAACTCCAACGATAAGATCTACGACGGCGAGCAGTTCGGTTACTTCTACGGCTATAACTCCTCTTCCTGGCACATGATGTCCCTCGTTATCAGTATCGGCGTTGAAATGACGTCGAGAACCGACGACGGAAAGGTCGAATGGATCTTCACGGACAAGAACAAGGCGAATATCAACGCTCTCGAAACGCTCTACAACACCCTGAACGATACCCCCGGTATGAAGATGGACAGAAACAACGCCGCCACGAAGAAGGACCAGGATTACTTCAAGGACTGCGTCCAGCTCTTCGCCGTCAGCGAGATCTGCGCACTTTCCGGTCTGCGTGAGATGCAGGACGACTTCTATCTGATCCCGCTGCCGAAGCTCGACGCCGAGAAGCAGGAAGAATACCGCTGCTCCATCTCCGACGGCGTGCATCTTATCGGCATCCCGTACTGGGTTCCCGAAGAGAGATACGCGGCGATCACCGCGGCGCTCGACTTTATGTCCTACGAGAGCCACAAAGAGATCAATCCGATTTACTTCAACGAAGTTCTGAAGTACAAGTACGCGCGTGAGGAAGGCCTTGCCGAAATGGTTCAGCTCTGCCATGACTGCGCGTTCACCGACTTCGGTCTGATTTGGGAAAGATACATCTTCGACGAGCACTGGGCACGTTACAACGGCGTTTGCAAGAACCCGACCTCCCAGATCACGAAGAAGCTCAACAAGTGGACCAAGATGTTTGACGAGACGATCGATAAACTCGACCACCCCGTTAAAAAGTAACGAAACGGGCGGTTTACGCAAAACAGCGGACGGTTAAAACCGTCCGCTGTCTTTTTTATGCTTCTTTTTTGTAAATCTTTCCCCTTATCGGGATCGGTTTGCGTTTTTTCTTTTCGACGTGCGCAGTAAATAGAGCGCGGCCACGGGAAGTCCGAGCAGATTTTCCCACACCGACCACGAAAGCGAACGCTTCGGATATGAAAATCTTTTGCGGCACACGCCGCCCAAAAATTCCGCCGAGCGCTCCCACGGACACGCGTAGTACTTCTCTTCTCCGACGTCGTTTCTGCGGTCGTAGAGGTAAAATAAGCCCGACGGAAGCGCGATATGGAGGAGATAAAGCGGCCCGAGGATCCGCTCCTGCACGCTGTGTCCGTATTCGTGCAAAAGCGTTTCGTGGTCGGTATCGCCGTCCGTCAGCATAAATATCGTTCCGAAAATGCTGCACGTCGCGCAGCGTTTCTGGCGCACGAGCGTGCTTCCCTTATAAAATCCGAGAACTTTGGCGTCGAGCGCAATTTGCGCGTCCTGATTGAAGGGATCTATGCGTCCGCCGCGGAAATCGCTCATCAGAAGATCCCATTTTCCAGCGAGCGCCGCCCAAACGGCAGCGCCGATCGCCGTCAGCGTGCTGAAGGGATTCAGAATCCCGAGCGCCGTGTTGAGGGCGTCCCACCAAAGGAGCAGTTTTTCCTTACGCGTCATAGATCAGCGGCGGGAGCACTTCGCGATCTCGTCCTTGACGATGTACTGCAGTTCGTCGAATTTTCTGAAAATATCCTGCGCGAGGCGGATCTGGCAGCGCGCGCGGACGAGGTTGTGACCCGGATAGTTCGTCTTGAAATAGGTGTCTCCCGTGATGTAGTCGTCGAGGAAGCGGGTCGCGAGCTCGATCGTGATCGTGAAGGACGCGAGAACGAGGCTGTCGATCTCCGATTCCGTCAGTGCGTCCTTGACCTGCCCGATATAGCCCTTGCAGAACGCTCTGAACTTGGAGGTATCAAAGTAGACGCGCGAGAGATCCGGCTCGTCTTCGTTCGCCGTACTCGCGATGAAGCGCACGGCGTCGCCGAAGTCGATCATCGCCATGCCCGGCATGACCGTGTCGAGGTCGATCACGACGAGCGGACGCTTCGTCAGACGGTCGAAGAGGACGTTGTTGCACTTCGTGTCGTTATGCGTCACGCGCACGGGGAATTCGCCGCGCAGGAAGCGGTCGCTGAGCTCGCCCGCCTTGAAGCGCACCGAGGAGAGGTATTCGATCTCCTCCATCACCTCGGCAACTCTTGCGCAGGGATCCTCCGAGACGTGCTTGAAGAACGTGTCGAGGCGCTTGCGGGTATTGTGGAAATCGGGGAAGTCGGGTCGTAGC
>JAZLHQ010000099.1:0-2075 GCA_045616925.1 Eubacteriales bacterium
GGCTACAAGCGCATCTGCCGCGACGGTCCCGTCCTTGAGAAGGAGGAAATCTTATGGGAAAAATGAACGTCGATCTCTGCGGGATCAGACTTGACAACCCTGTGATCCCCGCCTCCGGCACGTTCGGATACGGATACGAATTCGCGGAGCTTTACGACATCAACTGCCTCGGTACGTTCTCCTTCAAGGGAACGACGAAGGAAGCGCGCTTCGGCAATCCGACGCCGCGCATCGCCGAATGCACGTCGGGCATGATCAACGCGGTCGGGCTGCAGAATCCCGGCGTCGAGAAGGTCGTTTCCGAAGAACTCCCGAAACTCAAAACCTGCTTTCACAAGCCCGTTATGGCGAACGTGAGCGGATTTTCGCTCGAAGAATACGCCTACACCTGCCAAAAACTCGACAAAGAAGAACAGGTCGGCTGGCTCGAAGTAAACGTCAGCTGCCCGAACGTTCACGGCGGCGGTATGGCGTTCGGAACATCCGCCGACGCCGCGGCAAGCGTCGTCAAAGCCGTCAAGGCGGTCACGACGAAGCCCGTCATCATCAAACTGTCCCCGAACGTGACGGACATCGTTTCGATCGCCCTCGCGTGCGAGGAAGCGGGCGCCGACGGCGTGAGCCTCATCAACACGCTTCTCGGGATGCGCATCGATCTCAAGACGAAAAAGCCCGTGATCGCAAACGACATGGGAGGCTTCTCCGGCCCCGCAATCTTCCCCGTCGCGCTCCGGATGGTCTATCAGGTCGCGAAAGCGGTCAGGATCCCCGTCGTCGGTATGGGCGGCGTATCGAGCGCCGAGGACGTGATCGAAATGATGCTCGCGGGAGCCACCGCCGTCGAAGTGGGTGCCGCGAATCTCGTCGATCCCTTCGCGTGCCAAAAGATCGTAAACGATCTGCCCGCCGTTATGGAAAAATATCACATCGGATCACTATCTGAAATCATCGGAGGTATATAATATGGGAAAGGACGTCATCATCGCCTGCGATTTCGCGAGCGCGGAACAGACTTTTGCGTTCCTCGACAAATTCACGGGCAAAAAGCCGTTCGTCAAGATCGGTATGGAACTTTTTTACGCGGAAGGTCCCGCGATCGTGCGTGAGATCAAAAAGAGAGGTCACAAGATCTTCCTCGACCTCAAGCTGCACGACATTCCGACGACCGTCAGAAAAGCGATGGCGGTTCTGTCCTCGCTCGACGTGGATATCTGCAATCTGCACGCGTCCGGCACCGGCGCCATGATGAAAGCGGCGATCGAAGGGCTCACGCGTCCGGACGGCTCAAGACCGCTTCTGATCGCCGTCACGCAGCTGACCTCCACCGATCAGGAGACGATGGAGAAGGATCTTCTCATCAAGGAGCCGATCGACAAGGTCGTCATGCACTACGCCCTGAACGCGAAGAACGCGGGTCTTGACGGCGTCGTCTGCTCCCCGCTCGAAGCGGGCAAGGTCCACGAGGTCTGCGGAAAAGAATTTCTGACCGTCACGCCCGGCGTGCGTTTTGCCGACGGCGACAAGGGCGATCAGAAGCGCGTGATGACCCCCGCCGACGCGAAAGCGATCGGATCCGACTTTATCGTCGTCGGCAGACCGATCACGGCGGCAGAGGATCCCGTCGCCGCTTACGAGCGCTGCGTAAAAGAATTTGTTGACTGAAGAAAGGAATAACGAAATGGAACTGAACGAACTGATCGCAAAGAATCTTCTGAAAATCAAAGCCGTCTTCTTCCGTCCGGAAGAGCCGTTCACGTGGGCAAGCGGCATCAAAAGCCCCGTTTACTGTGACAACCGTCTGACACTGACCGCTCCCGAAGTCCGCACCGACGTCGAAAACGGTCTTGCAAAACTCATCAAAGAGAATTATCCCGACGCCGAAGTGCTGATGGGCACGTCGACCGCGGGCATCGCACACGCGGCGATCACCGCGCATCTGATGGGTCTGCCGATGGGCTACGTCCGCTCGGGCGCGAAAGATCACGGCAGACAGAACCAGATGGAAGGAAAACTCGAAAAGGGACAGAAGGTCGTCGTCGTCGAGGATCTGATCTCGACCGGCGGAAGCGTTCTCG
>JAZLHQ010000100.1:0-5819 GCA_045616925.1 Eubacteriales bacterium
CCGACGAAGAGGGCTTCACCCTCTCCGACGAGGCGATCGAGCGCGATCTTACGATGATCAAGGCGCTCGGCGCGAACTTCGTGCGCCTCGTGCACTATCCGCACGACAAGCGCGTGATCGACGCCTGCGACAGACTCGGACTCTTCGTCAGCGAGGAATCGGGTCTCTGGTGGTCCGATATGCACAACAAGACCCTCACCGACGGCGCGCTCCACGTCCTTGAAAAGACCGTCGTGCGCGACAGAAGCAACGCCTGCGTCGCCTTCTGGATGAGCTTCAACGAGTGCGTCTTCACGCAGGAATACCTGATCGACGCCGCCAAAGCCTGCCGTGCGCTCGACAACGACCGCTTCGTCGCGGGCGCGAACTGCATGTGTCCCGAGATGACGACGACGATGTTCGACGGCGCGGATCTCGACTTCTACACCTACCATCCCTACGGCATGGATCCCACCAACGTCTCCGCCGGCACGCTCAACAAGGAAAGAGGCCACTGCCAGCTGACCGACATCTTCAACGATTTCACCGGCAAGCCTCTGATCTTCACCGAATGGGGCGGCTGGAACGTAACCGACAACTCCGCGCTCTTCCTGCGCTTCTGCGACAGAATGCGCCGGGCAAAGAACGACGGTCAGCTCGCCGGTATGATCTACTGGGCATTCGCCGATATGTACGAATTCAACCGCGGCAACAACGCCTGCTACGGCGGCGTGCAGATCGAGGGTCTCGTCAAGATCGACAGAACGCCGAAGGTCAACTACTACAACTACCAGCGTTTCATCAGCGAGATCAACCGCGTCGATATGCCCGAGCGCAACGTCAAATTCGCTTACGAGGGCACGGACGGTCTTGACAGCGAAGCGATCGTCCTTGAGAAGGACTTCGTCACGCAGAAAGCCGCGTTCGACGCAGCCACCGAGCAGTTCAGAACGGCTCCCGGCGGATTCGCACACCGCCGCCAGAGATTCGTCAAGAAGGGACCGCGTCTGCCCGAAAATTACGCCGTCGTCGGCTCCCTCAACTTCAACGCGCACAAAGAGCCGCTCGTCCTCAGCGACAAGCAGCCGAAGATCACGGCAAAGGTCGACGCGGCGGGCAAGATCCTGCACGTGCTGGGCGCTTCCCTTTACGGCCACGGCTTCCCGCAGGACGGCGTCTACGGCGAGATCTGCGCGAAGGTCACGCTCGCTTACAACGACGGCTCCGAAAAGACCCTGCCGCTCAGAAACGGCATCGAGCTTCTGTCCGTCGACCGCACCTACGGCTCGTCGATGATCGATCCGAGATCGGCTTCCCTCAAGACCGCGATCGACTTCACTTACGACGGCAACTTCGAGAACTACCGCTGCTATATGCTCGATATCGCGCTCGAAGACAAGGTCCTGTCCGACGTGCGTTTCGAGAGCGTTTCAACCGACAGACCCGTTCTGATCTACGGCCTTTCGCTCGAAAAGTGATTATCAAGTATTCATAATTATTTATACCTCCGCTCCGGCGGAGGTATATATATGCACAAAATTTTCGTATATGCAAGGCGTATTCCGACCCGTTTCCGGCTTTCGGGAGACGTTTCGGGACGATTCTTTGTATAATGTGTACAAAGCGGAAGGGCAAAACTTGTAAATATACGCAATATCCGACAATCTTGCAAAAATATTCAAAAAGTACTTGACAAATGTGGGTCAAACGTGTATAATTATGCCATCAACAAAAAAACACAGACGCAATCGCGTCAAAGAAAGAGGTTTCAAATGAAAAAAACGTTGTCTTTAATCCTTGCAATCCTGATGGCTTGCTCGGCACTCTTCATCCTCGCTTCCTGCAAGAAGGATGACGAAGAAAATCTCGCAGCCGCATACGACAAGATCCTCGCCAAGTATAAGCTGAAGGATACCGACGGTCTGCCCACCCTGACCATCGCCACCTCCCCCGACTTCGCTCCGATGGAATTCACCGATATCGCAAAATCCGGTGACGACAAGTACGTCGGCTTCGACATCATCCTCGCGAACTACATCGCGAAAGAGCTCAACATGAAGCTCGTCATCAAGCCGATGAGCTTCGACGCGTGCCAGGCAGCCGTTCAGACCGGCAACGTCGATATGGCGATCTCCGGTTTCTCCTGGACCGCTAACCGTGCTGAAAACTATCTGATCTCCGACTGGTACGTCGCAGGCGACAACGAGACCGAGCAGATCATCATCACGACCAAAGAGAACGAAGGCAAACTCGCAACGAAAGAGTCCTACGCAGGCCTCAAGATCGGCGCACAGGGCGGATCCCTGCAGGAACTGCTCGTCAAGGAAAACTTCGGTGAAGAAAATCTCGTCCTCAACGCAGACCTCGGCACTCTCGCGGAGATGCTTATGACCGGCAAGATCGACGCTCTCGCAGTTGCGGCAGGCAACGGTGACGCGATCATCTCCAAGAACCCCGACAAGCTCGCGAAGACCGGCTTCATGTTCGAGATCGAAGACAAGTACAAGAACAACGTCATCCTTCTCAACAAGAAGGACACCGAGCTTCTTGAAAAGGTCAACAAGGTTCTTGCAAAGGCTATGTCCGAGAACGTTTACAACGAATGGTACGAGGCTTGCCAGATCTACTCTCAGGTCAAGACCGCGGACGAACTCGGCTACGACGAAAACGGCAACAAGATCACCGAGTGATCGCGTTCCGCTCAGGATTCGTTTTCACAATTACAGCGGGGGTTGCCGCCTCAAACGGCATCCCCCATCTTCTATGTTATTGAAGGAGAATTATTTTGAGTTTCGCAGAATTATTTCAAGAAATTGCCAAGATTTTCGTGAAATATTGGCGCGTATTTCTGATAAACGGTCTTTCCAACACGCTTCTGCTTTCCGTGATCACGCTGTTTTTCGGCACGATCCTCGGATCGCTCTTCGCGCTTTGCAAAATTTCCAAGCTCCATCCCTTCGACTGGATCATCGCCGCCTTCGTTGAAGTCGTGCGCGGAACGCCTACCCTGCTCCAGCTTTACATCGGTTACTTCATCATCCCGATGATAATCCCCAAGCTCGATCCGACGCCGTTCACCTGCGTTTCGATCGTTCTCGTTCTGAACAGCGCGTCCTACGTTTCCGAAGTCATCCGTTCCGGCATTGAGGCCGTCGATATCGGTCAAACGGAGGCGTCGAGAAGCCTCGGCGTATCCGCGTCCGCCACGATGCTGCACATCGTCCTCCCGCAGGCTCTGAAGAACATTCTTCCCGCGCTCGGCAACGAATTCATCACGGTCGTCAAGGAAACGTCCCTTGCCTCCACCTTCTTCGTCGGCGAACTGATGACGTCCTATCTGATCGTCAAGGGTTACACCTACAGCACGCTTCCCTGTTTGATCATCGTCGGCGCTACCTATTTTATCGTCACCTTTACCCTGTCCAAGATCCTGAGCGCTTTGGAAAGGAGAATGAAGTCCCATGCTTAACGTCAACAACATTTACAAGAATTTCGGAAAACTCGAAGTCCTCAAGGGTGTCTCCGTCGAGATCAAGCGCGGCGAGGTCGTTTCGATCATCGGCGCTTCCGGCTCCGGCAAATCGACCCTTCTGCGCTGCATGAACCTTCTCGAGACCCCGACCTTCGGCGAAGTCTGGATCGAAGACGAGCTGATGACGCCCGTCGACCCCTACCTGCATTTCGAGGTCATCCGCGCGTCGAACACCTACAAAAAACTGATTTCGGAGGGTATGTCCGACAAGGAAGCGATCGATAAGATCAAAAAGGAAGACCTTCTCCACGAAAAGCACGCCGCCGAGGGCAAGGAATACCGCGCCCTGATAAAGAAGATCTATGATGAAAATCACATCGACATCAACCTCGGAAGACAGAAGATGGGCATGGTCTTCCAGCAGTTCAATCTTTTCAACAACAAGACCGTTATGCAGAATATGATCTTCGCGCCCGTCAAGCTCAAGAAGATGACGCAGGAAGAAGCTATCGAGCAGGCGGAAAAATACTTATCCCGCATCGGTCTGCTTGAGAAAAAGGACGTTTATCCTTCCACTCTCTCCGGCGGACAGAAGCAGCGTATCGCCATCGTCCGCGCTCTGATGATGAACCCCGACGTCCTGCTCTTCGACGAGCCGACGTCGGCGCTCGACCCCGAAATGATCCGTGAAGTGCTCGATCTGATCAAATCCCTCGCAAAGCAGGGCATGACGATGGTCATCGTCACGCACGAAATGGGATTTGCGAGAGAAGTCTCGGACCGCGTCCTCTTCGTGGACGAGGGTCTCATCGCCGAGGAAGGCACGCCCGAAGAAGTCTTCGGCAATCCGAAAAACGCGCATCTGCGCGATTTCCTCAGCAAAGTTCTGAAATAAAAGGAAACCGTTATGAACGACAGCAAAAAGGCGGCTCTCGCCGCCATCGAAGAAAACAAACAGACTTTTTTCGATCTTTCCGACAAAATCTGGGAGCTCGCGGAATTGTCCCTCAAGGAATTCGAGTCCGCGAAGGTCTACTGCGATCTGCTTGAAAAGCTCGGATTCGAGGTAAAAACCGAAATCTGCGGCATCAAAACGGCGTTTTCGGGCTCGTTCGGTCACGGCAAGCCCGTGATCGGCATCCTCGGCGAATTCGACGCGCTCTCGGGTCTTTCCCAGGAGGGCGGAGCCGTTGAACACAAGGAGCTCGTCAAGAACGGCTCCGGACACGGCTGCGGTCACAATATGCTCGGCGCGGGCGCGCTTGCCGCCGCTTACGGCGTCAAGTGCTACCTCGAAAAGACGGGCAAGGAGGGCACGGTCGTCTTCTTCGGAACGCCCGGTGAAGAGGGCGGCGCCGGAAAGGCGTTTATGGCGAAGGAAAACCTCTGGTACTCCGTCGACGCCGCGCTGACGTGGCATCCCGGCGACGTCAACGAATCTGCGACCGGCACCTGCAACTCCTGCATCCACAGCCTTTACAAGTTCAGCGGCGTGGCCGCGCAGGCGGCGGGCAATCCCGAGCACGGCAGATCCGCGCTCGACGCCGTCGAGCTTATGAACGTCGGCGTGCAGTACCTGCGCGAGCATATGAAGCCCGACGCGCGCATCCACTACGCGATGATCGACGCGGGCGGCGTTTCGCCGAACGTCGTGCAGCCGACCGCGAGTGTGCTCTATATGGTGCGCTCGAAGCTCGTCAAGGACGCACTCAAGCTGCAGGACCGCGTGGACGATATCGCAAAAGGCGCCGCTCTGATGACCGGCACGACTTACGAAAAGATCTTCATCGACGGCTGCTCCAACACCGTTCCGAACCACGTTCTTGAAAAGCTCCTTTGGGACAATTTCAACGAGATCGGCGTCCCGACCTACACAAACGAGGAATTCGCCTACGCGAAGGCTCTGAAGGCGACCTACGGCAAGAGCGACGAGCTGCCCTCGATCGCCGCGCAGTACGATCCTCAAGCCGAAGCGTTCGTTCGTGAAAAGACCGAGAACAACGAGCGCGCGCTCAACGATTTTCTTGCGCCGCTCTACGCGGGTTACGCGTTCGGCGCCGGCTCCACGGACGTCGGAGACGTATCGTGGCAGACGCCCGCGGCGCAGCTCTACGTCGTCACATTCCCGTCCGGATCTCCCGGACACTCGTGGCAGAACGTTTCCTGCGGCAAGACCTCGATCGGTCACAAGGGAGTTCTGTACGCCGGCAAGGTTCTTGCGGCCTCCGCGATCGACCTTTTTGAGAACGAAGAGCTTTTGGGCGCCGCGAAAGCGGAGTTCAAGGTCTCCGCAAAGGACGGCTACACCTGCCCGATCCCCGAAAACGAATACGCCAAAGCGGTCGAACTTTGACAGAAAAAATCTCCC
>JAZLHQ010000101.1:0-6124 GCA_045616925.1 Eubacteriales bacterium
TTGTCGGGGGTTATTTATTTTGTCGTCTACGGTTACTACAGCTTCTGATACAGTGGCTAAGAACGCACCTCTTTCGAGAGCCATTAGTCCCTCTTCGGCGTCAAGGGCGGCAGAAAAGCAGCCGAAGCGTTTATGAAGCACCTGAAGGTCGCGGCGATCGAAACGCACGTCGCGGACGCGCACACCTGCTGCCTGCATCCCGCAAGCGCGACGCACCGTCAGATGAACGACGAGGAGCTGAAAGCGGCGGGCGTTTCGCCCGATCTCGTACGTTTGTCCTGCGGACTTGAGAACGCCGACGATCTGATCGAAGACCTCGATCAGGCTTTGAGATCCATCTGACTATTGAAGGAGAAGGCAAATGCCTATCAGAATCCCGAACGAACTGCCGGCGTACAAAACGCTGACGGACGAGAATATCTTTATTATGAACGAGACGCGCGCGTCGACGCAGGACATCCGTCCTCTGAAGATCGCGATCGTCAATCTGATGCCGACCAAGATCGACACGGAAACGCAGCTCCTGCGCCTGCTCGGCAATACGCCCCTGCAGGTCGAGGTAGAGCTTCTGCACATGAAATCCCACGAGTCGAAGAACACCTCGAAGGATCATCTGCTCGCGTTCTACAAGACCTTTGACGACGTCAAAGCGCAGACCTTCGACGGCATGATCATCACGGGCGCGCCCGTCGAGCAGATGCCGTTCGAGGAAGTCGAATACTGGAACGAGCTCTGCGAGATCATGGAGTGGTCGAGAACGCACGTTCACAGCACGTTCCACATCTGCTGGGGCGCGCAGGCGGGACTTTACTACCATTTCGGCATTCCGAAGCGCCCGCTCGACGCAAAACTCTTTGGCGTCTTCACGCATAAGATCGAGCATCGCGGCGCGATCCTGTTCAGAGGCTTTGACGACGAATTCTGCGTCCCGCACTCCCGCCATACGACCGTTTGGCGTGAGGACGTTGAAAATTGCCCGCAGTTAAAGATCCTTGCGTCTTCCGAAAGTGCGGGCGTTTACGCCATGATGACGAACGAGGGAAGACAGATCTTCATCACGGGTCATTCCGAATACGACGCGAAAACGCTCGACCGCGAATACCGCCGCGATAAGAATCTGGGACTTGCGATCAGAGTGCCGGAGAATTATTATCCCGACGACGACGATACGAAAGATCCGATCGTCAACTGGCGCTCCTGCGCGCACCTCCTGTTCGCCAACTGGCTCAACTATTTCGTCTACCAGACGACGCCTTACGATCTCAACAAAATCCGCTGAAAAACGGGGAAAACGAAATGAAAATTTCAGAATTGCTGCAAGAAAAGAAGATGTCGCTCTCCTTCGAGGTCTTTCCGCCGAAAACGACGGCGGGCTTTGCCACCGTCAAGGCGGCGACCGAGGAGATCGCGAAACTGAATCCCGCGTTCGTCAGCGTCACGTACGGCGCGGGCGGCGGAACGAGCGAATATACGCTCGCGATCGCCAAGAATATCAAGACGAATTTCGGCGTTCCGACGCTTGCGCACCTGACGTGCGTTTCTTCGACCAAAGAAACGGTCAGAAAGAAGATCGAAGAACTGAAGGCGTCGGGGATCGAGAACGTAATGGCGCTGCGGGGCGACGTTCCCGCCGAGCTTGTGAACGACGACCGCTCGAAATGGGATTACCGCTACGCCGTCGAACTCGTCAGAGAACTGAAGGAAAGCGGAGCTGATTTTTCGATCGGCGGCGCCTGCTATCCCGAGATCCATCCGGAAAGCACCGATCAGCGGCAGGATATTTTGCATCTCAAGGAAAAAGTCGACGCCGGCTGCGATTTTCTGACGACGCAGATGTTTTTCGACAACAATCTGTTCTATAACTTTCTGTTCAAGATCCGCGAAGCGGGCATCGGTGTGCCGATCCTGCCGGGCATTATGCCCATCACGAACAAAACGCAGGTCGAGCGCGCGATCAGACTGTCGGGCTCCTTGATGCCGCAGCGCTTCAAATCGCTCGTCGACCGCTTCGGACCCGATCCGGAAGCGATGAAACAGGCGGGAATCGCCTACGCGACCGATCAGATCATCGATCTCTTCGCAAACGGCATTTTCCACGTTCACGTCTATACGATGAACAAGCCCGACGTCGCGGCGGCGATCCTCAGAAATCTTTCCGCGATCCTCGGAAAAGAATTTTCATAACCGAAAAAACGAAAGGAGGCGCCTATGACGCTTCTTACGTATATGCAGAGTCACCGCGTCTTCCTGGACGGCGGCACGGGCACGCTTCTGCAGGAAGCGGGACTTCCTGCGGGCACGCCCACCGAAAAATGGAACGTCTCGCATAAAGACGAGCTGATTTCGATCCATAAAGCGTATTACGACGCGGGAAGCAACGTCGTTTCGACGAACACCTTCGGCGTCAACGCGCTGAAATACGGCGAAGACGAGATACGCGAAAACGTGTCGGCTGCCGTTCAAAACGTTCTGAAAGCGAAGGAATTGAGCGCCGGCAAGCAGGAAAAATTCGTCGCGCTCGATATAGGACCGCTCGGAAAACTCTTGAAACCGCTCGGCAATCTCGAGTTTGAGTACGCCGTCGGCGCCTTTGCGCCCGTGATACGGGCGGGCGCCGAAGCGGGCGCGGATCTCGTTTTCATTGAAACGATGAACGATTCCTACGAAACGAAGGCGGCGCTCCTTGCCGCGAAAGAGAACTGCGATCTGCCCGTATTCGTGTCGAATGCGTACGGTCGGGACGGACGGCTGATGAGCGGCGCCGATCCTTTGGTGATGACAGCGATCCTTGAAGGAATGGGCGCCGACGCGATCGGCGTCAACTGCTCACTGGGGCCGAAGGCACTTTCGCCGATCGTCGGCGCGTACTTGAAACACGCGAGCGTCCCCGTGATCTGCAAGCCGAACGCGGGACTTCCGCGCATCGAAAACGGCAGGACCGTTTTCGACGTTTCTCCGGAAGAATTCGCCGAGCAGCTCAAAATGATCGCCGATAGCGGTGCAAACGTTCTCGGCGGATGCTGCGGAACGACCCCCGAACATATCCGCGCGCTCGTCAGAGCGTGCGAAGATCTGCCGTATAAACCGGTATCCTTCAAAAACGAGACCGTGATCTCGTCCGGTGTGAGAGCGGTCGATTTCAGAAACGCTCCGATCCTCATCGGAGAGCGCATCAATCCGACGGGCAAGAAGCGGCTCAAAGAGGCGCTTGCCGCGAAGGATATGCAGTACGTTCTGAACGAAGCGCTCAACGAGGAAGAGAAGGGCGCTGACGTGCTCGACGTGAACGTCGGCGCGCCGGAGGTCAACGAAAAAGAACTTCTGCCGCTCGCGATCAGAGAGATCCAGGCGGTCACTTCGCTTCCTCTTCAGCTCGATACTTCCGACCCGCTGGCGATGGAAAACGCCTTGCGCGTCTATAACGGCAAGCCGCTCGTCAATTCGGTCAACGGAAAAGAAGAAATTATGCGGGCGATTTTCCCGCTCGCAAAGAAATACGGCGGCGTGATCGTCGCCCTGACGCTCGACGAAAGCGGGATCCCCGATACAGCCGACGGGCGCGTGAAGATCGCCGAAAAGATCCTCAAGCGGGCAGAGGAGTACGGCATCCGCCGTTCCGATATCGTTTTCGATCCGCTGACGCTCACGGTCAGTGCGGACCCGAACGCCGCGCTCGTGACGCTCTCGGCGCTCCGAGCGATCCGCCGAAATCTCGGCTGTCATACGCTTCTCGGCGTTTCGAACGTATCGTTCGGACTTCCGGAGAGAAACGGGATCAACTCCGTTTTCTTTACGTCTGCGCTCGAAAACGGACTATCGGCTGCGATCATGAACCCCTATTCCGTCGAGATGATGAACTCCTATCACGCGTGGAAAACGCTTAACGGACTCGATCCGAACTGCGCGGGATATATCGCGTTCGCCTCCGCGAACGCTTCCGGCGACGCGAAGACGGCGTCTGCGCCGAAAATATCGCAGACCCCCTGTCAAACGCTCTCCGACGCGATCCAAAAAGGAATGAAGGACGAAGCGTCCCGAATGACGGACGATCTGCTTGCCGATCACGACCCGCTTTCGGTCGTTGAAACGGAGATCATCCCCGCGCTCAACGAGATCGGCAGACAGTACGAACAGGGCAAAGCGTTCCTGCCGCAGCTTCTGATGAGCGCGGAAGCCTCGGGATGCGCGTTCGAGCGCATCAAATCGGCGATGCAGGGAAGCGGCAGCGCCACGAACGGCGTACGGATCGTGCTCGCGACCGTCAAGGGCGACGTGCACGACATCGGCAAGAATATCGTCCGCCTCCTGCTTGAAAACTACGGCTTCGAGGTGACGGATCTCGGCAAGGACGTCGAGCCCGAAAAGATCGTCGACGCGGTCCTCCGACTGAGGGCTCCTCTTTGCGGACTCTCTGCCTTGATGACGACGACCGTTCCCATGATGGAAGAGACGATCGGAATGCTTCATAAAAAGGCGCCGTTCTGCAAAATCGTCGTCGGCGGCGCGGTCCTCACGAAGGAATACGCCGAAAAGATCGGCGCCGACCGCTACGCGCCCGACGCCATGAGCACGGTACACTACGCACAGCAATTTATTTCAGAAGGTTGATATCATGATTATCCAGCTTATAATGATCGTTTTGTTTTTCGCGGCTCTTCTTCTGGTGGGCGTTCTCAGCAGAAGAAGCAGCAAGGGCGTTGACGGCTTCGTCCTCGGCGGTCGCTCCGTCGGACCGTGGCTGACCGCGTTTTCGTTCGGTACGTCCTATTTTTCCGCCGTGATCTTCATCGGCTACGCCGGCAGATTCGGTTGGAATTTCGGACTTGCCTCCACCTGGATCGGACTCGGCAACGCGTTCATCGGATCGCTTCTCGCGTGGGTCATCCTCGGCAGACGCACCCGCATTATGACGCAGCACCTGTCGAGCCGCACGATGCCCGATTACTTCGGTCTGCGCTACGAATCGAAGCCCCTGCGCCTCGTCAGCGCCGTGATCGTCTTCGTTTTTCTGATCCCTTATACGGCGTCGCTCTTCAACGGACTTTCGCAGCTCTTCTCGAGCGTGTTCTCCGGCGTCAGCTATGCGTGGTGGGTCATTATCATGGCGTTTCTGACGGGCGTTTACGTCATTATCGGCGGCTATATCGGCGCCGCGATCAATAACTTCATTCAGGGAATGGTCATGCTGATCGGCATCGTCGCCGTGATCGGCGCCGTGCTTGCAAACCAGGGCGGACTCACCGAAGCGATCGCGAAATTGTCGCAGCAAAGCACCATGACGGCTGCCGGAACGGAATTCTCCGGTGCCTACACCTCGTTCCTCGGACCGCAGCCGGTGCAGCTCCTCGGCGTAGTGATCCTGACGTCCCTCGGTACGTGGGGACTTCCGCAGATGGTCGGCAAGTTCTACGCGATCAAGGACGAAGGCGCCGTGCAGAAGGGAACGATCATTTCGACCGCGTTCGCGCTGATCGTCGCCGGCGGCTGCTACTTCCTCGGCGGCTTCGGCAGGCTCTTCGCATCCGATATCGAACTGACCGAAGCGGGCGCGCCCGTCTCGTTCGATAACATCATCCCCGCGATGCTCAACGCCGTAACGAACAAACTCGGCGTCTCCGGCGATTTTCTGATGGGACTCGTCCTCATCCTCGTTTTGGCGGCGTCGATGTCGACGCTCGCGTCGCTCGTTATGACCTCCGCGTCGACGATCGCGCTCGATCTCGTCGGGGCTGTCCGCCGTAAAAAGATCGAAAAAGAATCGCGCGAAATGCTTCTGATGCGCGTTTTGATCGCGATCTCGATCGCAATCGCCGCCGTGATCGCGATCATCGTCGCGTACGACAAGGAAACGGCGAGCCGCCTCTACATTTCCGATCTGATGGGCATTTCTTGGGGTACCCTTGCGGGATGCTTCTTAGCACCGTTTATGTACGGTCTCTTCTCGAAGCGCGTGACGCGTCCCGCGGTCTGGGCAAGCTTCGTGACGGGACTCGGCATCACGATGACGGAATTCGTTCTGAACTGCGTTCTCGGCATCCGCTTTCAAAACGCCTTGCTTGCGTACTTCTTCAATTCCGCCATCAACGGGGGAATGCTCGCGATGCCCGTCGGTATCGTGATCGTC
>JAZLHQ010000102.1:0-2841 GCA_045616925.1 Eubacteriales bacterium
TTATCAACGATTTGATATCACTTGATGAACTAAAGAAAAGAAAAGCGGATCTTGAAGCGCAGCTTGTGCCGGAAGAAAAACCGAAAACCGATTTGTCCGCCGTCCAAGCATTTTTGAATAGCGGATTCCGTAAAGTTTACGAAGACCTATCTGACGAAGAAAAACAAAGCTTGTGGAGATCGGTTATAAAGGAGATCGTTATTAAAGACAAACAAGTCGATTCCGTCACTTTTTTATAAGACTCTTCATCCTAACTATACAAGTCCCTCCGGAACGGCAACTACGACGATCGTGATCGCCATCGTCAAGGCTTTCATCAGTACGTGTGACATAAACGCAAGGTCTGACAATCTTTCGGCGATCAATACTCTGTCAAAACCGCACGCAAGAAACGTTTCGCTGAAAAATACGACAAGAGCGACGACGGCTGCGGCGCAATATCCGATCCTGCTGATCTTTTTTGCGAGATCATCAAGTTTTACCTTCAACGGGCTTTCACGCGTCTCACGCCCGATTTCGCCCGCCGTACTGCCGTAAACGGTACCTTCTCCGATCATTTTGACGCATAAAACGCCGCTGCCGGAAGAAACGACGGATCCCGACAGGACGTCGGACGAATGAAACGTATTTTCGGCTCGGCTTTTGCTATGATCGGACGGACGTTTTGAAACGAGCGCGGATTCGCCCGTCAGCGCCGATTCGTCTATTTCAAGGCTCCCCGAGATCAGTTGACCGTCCGCGGGCACTTTCTCTCCGGCTCCCAGTATAACGTAATCACCGACGACGATCTCTGATTTTGCGATTTCTTTGATCACTCCTTCGCGCACGACGCGAACGGCGCCGTTGTCGTCAGCGAGGATCATTCGATCGAATTCCTTTTCACTTCCGTATTCCGATACGGTACTGACGAGGGTCGAAATGAGAATCGCTGCCGCGATTCCGATCGTTTCCGCCGGATTGAAACTCCCGAGAGAAAATACGAGATTCAGAATCAACGCGATCAAAAGGATTCTGATGATCGGATCCTTGAAATTTTCAATATATCTCTTCCAGATCGGCTTTCTTTTGAATTTTGCGATCGTATTGCTGCCGTATTTTTCACGCGAAATAAGAACTTCTTTTTCCGACAGTCCGTAAAGATTTGACAATCATCTCACCTCGCCGATATATATGAAAACGCGGCTGCAATTATGCAGCCGCGCATATTTACGTCGAAGGAGCGTTTTCTTCTTCGAGGTTATCCATATAATGAACGAGTTCCGAATAAAGGTGTTCGGCGATCACGTAATAACCGGCATTCGTAAAAGTAACGCCGTCGTTTCGCAGATACTGCGTTATTCGTTCCGCGGTTGCGGAATAAAGATCGACGAAATGTACGTTATTGTCCTTTGCGAGAAGCGTTTCGTACGCTCTTCTCTGCAAAACGCGGACGGCGTCGGAAGCGTAGCCTTCATTGGCAGCCATTGTACTCACAACGGGAGAATTCACGACGAAAACCGTACAATCTGCGTTCTTTTCAAGATATTTCTCGACAGCGTCAAGATAGGCGACGAGAAAATCGGAATCGTTCGTAAAATTCCACTCTTTCTCGTTTTTCCACACGTGATTTGAATCATACGTACCGATAAGAAGGATCAGATAGTCATAATTATCGGCATTTGAAAGACATTCTTCGTACGCGCCGGAAGTTGAAAGCTGAAAATCCGCGTCCGGCAGTACGCACGCTTCGGGTAAAGCGTATGAATCTACGACGGCGAATCTCCAGGATAAACGCTCGAGATATGCGGGATAAGACAAATATTTCGGTTGATCCGATCCGACGCCGAAGGTCAGAGAATCTCCGAGACAGGCAACGCGCACGACGTCGCACGTTTCCCTGACTTCAAATCCGTCTTCAAGCTGAACCGCTGATTTTTTGCCGGACAACTTTCTGAGTTCATTGAAAAACAGTGAAATGCTCTGGTAGTTGGCGGCGTCGCTTCCTCCGCAAAGTAGGAGCGTATCGCCTACGACCGCGACGTAATTTTCGTTATACGAAAGAGTCTTATTCGGATATACGCCTGCGGTGAAGCCGACAAGGATCACTTTTCCGGGATCCTCCGGATCGAACGAGTCGGAAAGCGGTAGATTCACGCCGCAAACGTCAAGCAACGTTTTCTGAAGCGTTTGTGCGCATACGAGTCCCGGATCGTATTCCGTTCCGTAATAATATCCGGTCCAGCGCTTAGCGTCGGTCGGACACGTCTGATATACGATCGTGTACTTGTCGATATTTTCGCCGTTGACGGTCAGTTTGTCGAGAACGAACCGTTCGTCGTCGCTCGGTATTTCCTCAAACCAGTAGGCAAGATTGCAGGACGGCAAGGAAAATACGAGAAGTAAAGAGACGATCACATAAAAGAATTTACGCATTTTCATCATGATTTACCGAATCTGATCCGCGCGAAAACGGAAAACAAAGCGTATGAAACGAGATCAATGAGAACGATCGTCGCGCCGACGGGAGTCGAGAGCAGACAGGAAAGGACGATGCCCGCTATCGTGCAGACGACGGAGATCACGACGGAGCTGATAACCACCTTCAGAAATCCGCGGAAAACGCGCATCGCGGTCAACGCGGGAAAAATGATAAGCGCCGAAATCAGAAGTGCACCGACGAGTTTCATCGCAAGTACGATGACGACCGCCGAAAGAATCGCCAAAACGGTGTTGTAAAATCCCGTTTTGATGCCGCAGGACGCGGCAAAATCCTGATCAAACGTGATCGCGAAGAATTTATTGTAGAAGAAAACGTAGCAAAGAACGACGCCGAGTGTCAATGCACCGCAGAGGATGACGTCG
>JAZLHQ010000103.1:0-7113 GCA_045616925.1 Eubacteriales bacterium
AATCTCTACGAGCAGAAGAAGGCGCTCGACGTCTCCCTTGCGATCTACGACGTGGAGCAGATCCACGTCCGGAGCGAGGAGACCGAAAAGGCTTACGTCGTCGCGAAGCACGAACTCGAGATCTGCGAAGATACGCTGAACGCGCTCGACACGCAGAACGACCGCCTTTTCAATACGCAGCAGGAAGCGAAAATGAACGCGGAAAAGCTGCAATACGAACTGAATGAAGTCGAAAGCAAGCTGAACGAGGCGAAAACGCGTCTGATGGTCGCCGAGAACGAACTTTCGCACAAGGAAGCGGATCTTTCCGCGTCCGCGCGGGAGAAGACCGAGCTCGACAAGAAGATCGACGACCTCCAAAAACAGCTTGAAAGCGAAAAGCAGAAGATCCTTGCGGAAACGGAAAAGCTCGGAAATTACAGGAACCAGCTTTCCGAAAGAGAAACGGCGCTTGAGAACGTGCGGCAGCTGATCTCCGACGTCGGTGCCGAAACGGACGCCGCGATCGCGCAGAAGGAATCGCTTGAAAACGAATACACGCAGGCACGCATCGAACTCTCCGGAAACGACGCCTCCGGCGCTTCCCTTTCCGAGAGGCAGACCGAAATGCAGGAGAATATCGAAGATCTGAACGCTTCGATCGTCTCCCTGCAGAAGCGTCTCGACGCGTCCCGCATCGAACTCGAAGAATACAAAAAGCAGGGCAACGAAGCGCAGGACGAGCGCACGGCGATGCTCACCAAGCTTTCCGATCTCGAAGCCGAGATCGCTCTTGACAACGACAAGATCAACGCTCTTTCGGCGGAAATCGCCGCGCGCGAGCAGCGTGCGGACACGCTCCGCCGCATGGAAGAGCATTTCGACGGATACCAGAAGAGTACGAAATTCATCCTTGAATCCGCGCAGAACGGCCGTCTCGACGGCATCTGCGGACCCGTTTCGAGGATCATTTCAGCGGACAGAAAGCTCGGCGTCGCCATCGAAACGGCGCTCGGCGGAAATTTGCAGAACGTCGTCGTGGAGAACGAAGCCGCCGCCAAGAAGGCGATCGCCTTCCTTTCGCGTGAAAACGCGGGACGCGCGACCTTCTACCCCGTGACGTCCATGCGTCCCTATTCCCAGACCCCCGAAATGAAGCGCGCCGTTTCGTTTAACGGTTACGTCGGCGTCGCTTCCGAACTCGTCCGCTACGATCAGAAGTACGCAAACGTCGTCAGCAACCTGCTCGGCAGGACTTTGATCTTCGACAACCTCGAAAACGCGTCCGCGCTCGCGAAAGCGACCGCGTACAGCGTCCGGATCGTCACGCTTGACGGTCAGATCATCAACGCGGGCGGTTCCTTCACGGGCGGCTCCGCGAAGCTCGGCAGCGGCATCCTGACGAGAGGCGCCGAAATCGAGGATCTGCTCAACGCGAACAAAGCAACCGAAAGCGAACTTTCAAAGATCCGCGCGCGTCTTGCCAAACGCTCGGACGAGAAGGCGGAACTCAATACAGAGATCTCCGAGATCGCCGACAAGATCGGACTTTTGTCCACCCTTTACCGCTCCGAAGAGAACGCAGGCAATCTGCTTTCGGCGCAGATCGCCGAAAAGCAGAGCGATCTCGAAGCACTGATCGGCGACGCGGAGTCGCTTGAAAAGCAGGACAAAGAGAGAAAAGCGCACAGTCAGCAGTTGACGCGTACCGTCAAGGAACTCGAGATCCGCATTTCGCAGCTCACGTCTTCGATCGCAGCGCTGAACGAGCGCCACACGGCGGCATCCCTCAAACTCGACACGGCGATCACGGAGAAAAACGCGTCGCTCGTGCAGATCTCCGTCCAGCAGAAGGTCGTCGAGAGCGCGGAGCGCGACCGCGAGCTCTGCGAAAAGCAGATCGCGGAAGCAACGGATGCGATCAGCGCTTCCCTTCAGCGTGCGCAGGAATACAAGAATTCCGAAGAAAAGATCAGAGCCGATATGGAGGAATACGGAAATCTCGTCAAGAATTACACCGACGAGAGCGCTTCCTTCAGCGAAAAGATCGCCGCTCTGACGGCGCAGAGCGCCTCCTGCGACAAGGAACTCTTCGATATCCGTCAGAAAATCAAGGAAAAGAGCCACGAGCACGAACTGCTCATCACCGAATTTACGGGACTTGAATCGAAACGCGAAAAGTTCCTGACCGAAAAAGAAAAGATCACGGAACGCCTCTTCGAGGACTACGAACTCACCTACGCGGCGGCTGCCGAGCTTGACTACGAGCCGGTCACGGAGGAAACGCGCTCCGGCAAAGTGACCGAGCAGAACAAGCTGCGTTCGCAGATCCGCTCGCTGGGTCCCGTCAACGTCTCCTCGATCGAGGAATACGCGCAGGTCAAGGAGCGCTACGATTTCGTACACGCGCAGGTTCAGGATCTTGAAAAAGCAAAACGCGACTTCCTCGATATCATCGACAAGCTCGAAAAGGAAATGAAAACGCGCTTCCTCGACGTTTTCGCGAAAGTCAACGACAACTTCAAGGAAGTTTTCAGAGAGCTCTTCGGCGGCGGCAACGCGAATCTTTCGCTGACCGACCCCGAAAACGTATTGACGAGCGGCATCGAGATCACCGTCGCGCCTCCCGGAAAGATCATCAAGAATCTGAAATCTCTGTCGGGCGGCGAGCAGGTCTTCGTCGCGATCGCGATCATTTTCGCGATCCTGCGCGTCAATCCTTCCCCCTTCTGCCTCTTCGACGAGATCGAATCGGCGCTTGACGAAGTCAACGTCGACCGCTTCGCCGACTACGCGAAGCGCTTCTCCGAAAAGATGCAGTTCATCATCATCACACACCGCCGCGGTACGATGGAAACGGCGGACAGACTCTACGGCGTCACCATGCAGGAGAGAGGTATCTCCAAGATCCTCACCGTTGACGTCGGAGAGGTCGAATCCAAGATCGGAGTGAAACTTTAATGGGATTTTTTGAAAAACTGAAAGCGGGTCTTTTCAAGACGAAAACGACCGTTTTCGGCGGAATCGCCAATATTTTCAAGCGCGGCATCACGGAAGACGTCTACGACGAGCTTGAAGAACTTCTGATCTGCGCGGACGTCGGCTACGAATCGACCGAGGATATCCTCGATCAGCTGCGCGCAAAGATCAAAGAAGAAAAAATCAAGGATCCGGAGGCGGCGACCGCCGCTCTCAAAACGATCCTCGTCGATATGATCGGTGAGCAAGTGCCGATGGATCTCTCGACGACCCCGTCCGTCATCCTCGTCATCGGCGTGAACGGCGTCGGCAAGACGACGTCGATCGGTAAGATCGCCGCGCAGTACAAGGCCGAGGGCAAAAAGGTCATCCTCGCCGCCGCCGACACGTTCAGAGCGGGTGCGATCGACCAGCTGCAGGTCTGGGCAGACCGTGCGGGCGTCGATCTCATTCGTCAGAGCGAGGGCTCCGACCCCGCGGCGGTCGTATTCGACGCCGCTGCCGCCGCCAAGAAGCGCTGTGCGGACGTTCTGATCGTCGACACGGCGGGACGGCTCCACAACAAGAAAAATCTGATGGCGGAGCTTTCAAAGATCGACCGCGTCCTCTCAAGAGAACTGCCGGGAGCCGCGCGTGAAAATCTGCTCGTCCTCGACTCGACGACGGGTCAGAACGCGGTCAATCAGGCGAAGGAATTCGGCGAGACCGCCGACGCGAAGCTGACGGGTCTGATCCTCACGAAGCTCGACGGCACCGCGAAGGGCGGTATCATCTTCTCGATCAAAAAGGAACTCGGTATTCCCGTCAAATTCATCGGCGTCGGCGAAAAGATCGACGATCTGCAGCCCTTCGAAGCGGAGGACTTCGTCAACGCGTTGTTCGAAGACGCGGAAAACTGAGAAATATTGGGTAATAATATGCGTAAAAAGCTTGAAATCGAAGAAATTGCGGGTCAAACGGACGTCGTTCTGGCGACCGGAAATCCCAACAAGGTGCGCGAATTCGGGCAGCTTTTCAAGGATCGCTTCGAAGGCAAATACCGCATCCGCTCGCTGAAAGACGTCGGATTTACGGGAGAGATCGTCGAAGATGGCGATTCGTTCGAAGCGAACGCCCTCATCAAGGCGCGCGCGGCAGCGTCGCTCGGCTATATCGGCATCGCCGACGATTCCGGTATCTGCGTCGACGCGCTCGGCGGCAGACCCGGCATCTATTCCGCGCGTTACAGCGGCGGCTCGGACGAGGACAACAACGACAAGATCTTATCGGAACTCGAAAACGTCCCCGACGAATTGAGATCGGCGCACTACGTCTGCTGCATCGCCTGCGTATTCCCCGACGGAACGGAATTCGTCGTGCGCGGCGAATGCCACGGCTTTATCCTCCGTGAGCGGCACGGCAGCGGCGGATTCGGCTACGATCCGCTCTTCTACTACCCGCCGTTCGGAAAATCCTTCGGCGAAACGGAGCCGGAAAAGAAAAACGAAGTCAGCCACCGCGCCGAAGCGAGCCGTCTTTTCTTCGAAAAATTCGAAGAAGCGGTCAAAAATAAGCAATAATATGATCAAAAAGAAGAAAATCGGCATTTACGGCGGGACGTTCAATCCCCCGCACAAGGGACACGTCCGCGCGGCGCACGCGTTCCTTGAGAGCTGCTCGCTCGACAGGCTCCTCGTCATGCCCGCGAACATCCCGCCGCACAAGATCGTCAGAAACGACAACCCGCAGATCCGGCACGATATGACGGAGCTTGCGTTTTCGGACAGCCCGTATTACAAAAAAAAGCTCTTCGTTTCGGATTACGAGTTAAAGGAGAAAAGAACGAGCTACACGGTCAAGACGCTGAGACGTTTTTCATCGCCCTTCAGGGAGCTTTATCTGCTCTGCGGCACGGATATGTTTTTGTCGCTTCCCACGTGGTACCGCCCCGAAGAGATCTTCAGACGCGCGGTGATCGTGCTCGCGAGGCGCGAGAGTGATCCCGAAGAAGCCGGACGGATCGAAGAAGCGAAAGAGCGGTTTATCAAAGCATACGGCGGAAAAATCGTCGAGATCGACTACGATCCGATCGAAGTTTCCTCGACCGAGATCCGGGAAGCGGTCAAGGAAGGAAAAGACCTCAAGGCGCTCGTTCCCGATGCCGTTGAGGATTATATCGTGAAAAACGGTCTTTACAAAGAGGCAAACGATGACCGGAAGTCTTGAAGAACGGATCCGCCCGTACGTTTCGGGCTTCCGATACGAACATACTTTGAGCGTCGCCGGGGAGTGCGACAGGCTCGCGGAGATCTTTTGTCTTTCCGAAAAGGATACCTCCGACCTGCACAAAGCGGCGCTCCTGCACGATCTTTCCAAAGCGCTCAAGTACGACGGACAGGTGAAACTCGCGATTGAGCTCGGCGTCGATTTGACCGAAGACGATCTGAAAAGCCCGAAGATCCTGCATCAATATACGGGTGCAACGCTCGCGGCGATGGAATTCCCCGACGACGCCGACGAACGGATCTGCCGGGCGATCGCCTGCCACACGACCGGCAAAGCGGGAATGACGCTTTTCGAAAAGCTGCTCTATCTCGCAGATTACATCGAGCCGACGAGGACTTACGACGACTGCGTCGCCGTCCGGAACAGATTCTCGGAAAACGTCCGTCCGCACAACAAATACGCGGTCCTCGACGACGTCGTCCTCTATTCCTTACGGCTTACGGTCTCGCAGCTGAAGGCCGAGGGCGCTCCTTTGCACCCGAAAACGCTCGAGGCGATCTCGTATCTTGAAAAACACAGTGAAAAAGAACACGCGATTTTTTGATTTTTTTATAAAAAAACCTTGACAAATCAGCAGAAAGGTGAGATGATATGGAATATAACGTGAATGAAGAAAACAAATATCCCGATATGAAGAACGCTTCCGCGCTCGAGATCGCGCGCTACGGCGTCTTCGTCCTCAACGAAAGAAACGCGAGAGATATAAAGCTCTTGCACGTCGAAGAAAAGACCGTACTGACCGACTATTTCGTCGTCTGCAGCGGCAACTCGACGACGCAGGTCAAGGCGCTCGCCGACGAGATCGAATTCAGATTCTCGCAGAGCGGGATCGAGCGCATCAATACCGAGCTTGACACGGACTACCAGTGGATCGCGCTCGATTACGGATGCGTGATGATCCACGTCTTCCTTTACAGCGCGCGCGATTTTTACAAACTCGACAAGCTGTGGGGCACCGCCGAGGAAACGGATATTTCCGATCTGCTCTTCGATAAATAAGAAAGGATTCTGCCTTATGAAATACGATTTCAGAGAAATTGAGCCGAAATGGCAAAAACGCTGGGAGGAGCAAAAGTCCTTCGCGGCGATCGACAACAGCGAAAAGCCGAAATTCTACGGTCTCGTGGAATTCCCCTACCCCTCCGGCGCCGGTATGCACGTCGGACACATCAAGGCTTATTCGGGACTTGAGGTCATCTCCCGCAAGAAGCGCATGGAGGGCTACAACGTCCTCTTCCCGATCGGCTGGGACGCCTTCGGTCTGAACACCGAAAACTACGCGATCAAGACGAAACAGCACCCGAGAAAGGTCACGATGGACAACGTCGCGCACTTTATTTCGCAGTTAAAGCGCGTCGGCTTCTCGTTTGACTGGGACCGCGAGATCAATACGACCGACGAAGACTACTACAAGTGGACACAGTGGATCTTCCTCAAAATGTTCGAGAACGGACTCGTCTTCCGCGATACGACCCTCGTCAACTTCTGCCCCTCCTGCAACGTCGTTCTGTCGAACGAGGATTCGCAGGGCGGCCGCTGCGACGTCTGCAAATCCGAAGTCGTCCAGCGCTCCAAAGAGGTCTGGTATCTGCGCATCACGAAGTACGCCGACAAGCTTTTACAGGGTCTTGAAGATGTCGATTACCTGCCGAACGTCAAAATGCAGCAGGAAAACTGGATCGGCAAATCGACCGGCGCGTTCGTCAATTTCAAGCTCGACGGCGTTGACGATTTTCTGCGCATCTATACGACCCGCCCCGACACGCTCTTCGGCGTGACCTTTATGGTCATCGCGCCCGAGCATCCGCTGATCGAAAAATACCGCGAAAAGATCACGAATATCGAGGCGCTCGACGCCTACAAGGCGGATTGCCAGAAGAAGACCGAGTT
>JAZLHQ010000104.1:0-6535 GCA_045616925.1 Eubacteriales bacterium
ACGGGGTATGTGCGAACAAAGCGATTGTCCCGTAGGGGTCGGCGTCAGGCGCAAAGCGCGCGACGGTCCGCTTTCGGCGGACGATTGCTTTGATTACATCAAAGTCGTAGGGCGGGGGCTTGCTCCCGCCGGAACCTTTTACCAATTTGTCTGCCATTTGGGCAGGTAGGAATCGGAAGAAGCGGAAGCCGCGTCGGACGCGGCTGTATTGCGTTGGGATTTTTCCAGAATGCTCTCCTGCACGCGCAGGGCAAGCTCCTGATCGAAAAGCTCCGTGTCGTTTTGGTCAAAGGGAAGACCGATCGTGAGCCCCGTCCATGAGGACAAATACGCAGCGTTGCAGAGCGTGATCTCGTTGATCGCCTCTTCGCCGGGACTTACGAGTTCTTCGCCGAAAAGAACGGCGTTCACGAAGTTTTTAAGGATCAGAACGTGCCCGTCCTCCGCCGTTTCGCGGAAGCGCGAAACCGTTTTCGGATTGTCCGCGAGCGCGTTGTTGAAGCAATATTCGCGCTCGTCGTGCTGAAGGGAAGTCAGCGTCAGTTCGCCGTTTTCGAGGACGATCCTGCCCTTCGTGCCGGTGATCTCGAGGCGGTTCGTGCCGGGATAATCGCCCGTCGTCGTCGTGAAGATCGCCTCGGCGCCGTTTTGATAGTGCGCGATGATCGTCGCTTCGTCCTCGACTTCGATTTCGTGGTATTTGCCGACGCTCAGAAGGGCGTAGATCTTCTCGGGCATTCCGCAGATCCACTGCAAGAGGTCGAGATTGTGCGGCGCCTGATTCATCAGAACGCCGCCGCCCTCGCCCGACCAAGTCGCGCGCCAATCGCCGCTGTCGTAATACGACTGGCGGCGGTACCAGTTCGTGATGATCCAGTTGACGCGCTTGAGATCGCCGATCTCGCCGCTCCCGACGATCTCTTTGGCTCTCATAAAGAGAGGATTCGTGCGCTGGTTGAACATCACGGAAAATACGAGTTCGGGATGCTTTTCGTGCGCATTGATCATCTTTTGAACGGCGGAGACGGCAACGCCCGCGGGTTTTTCACAAACGACGTGCAGATTCCGCTCGAACGCCGCGATCGTGAGCGGCGGATGCAGATAGTGCGGCGTCGAGACGATCACGGCGTCGACGACGCCCGCGTCCATCATTTTGATCGCGTCGTCGAAAATCGGGATTTTCGGGTACTTTTCGCCGAGGACGGCGCGCTTTTTTGCGCTTGTGTCGCAGAGAGCCGCGAGACAAGCGCCGGGGACGGCGCCGTCAAAAAGCGTTTTCGCGTGCGCGGAGCCGATCACGCCGACGCCGATCACGCCGACGCGGACGATATTCTCGTTTTTCATACGCCGAACGTGTCGCTCATATCGCCGGCGGTGACGTTCGTCGACACTTTGCGGCGGGAGGTCGCGACGCGCTTCATCAGTTCTTCGTAGAAGAGCTCGTGGTCAAAATCCTTGACGACGATCTCTTTGTTAAGCCACGCGGACAAATGCATCGCGTTCGAGATCGTGAGGCCGTTGATGCCCTCGCGGCCGTCCGCGACGAGCTTTTCTCCTCTCAGGATTGCGCCGGCAAACGCGTTCAGAACGCCGGGATGCTTTTCGTTCTTGCCGTCGGTCTCGACCTCGGTCACGACGTATTCCGGCTTTGCGAAGGGAATTTTGTTGGTTTTCGAGAATTCGGGCTCGGAAATCTCGGATTTCCACATTTTCAGCGACTTGCCTTCGGCGATCAGCTTGCCCTTTTCGCAGGTGATCTCGAAGCGGTTCGTGCCGGGGGTGTCGCCCGTCGTCGTGACGAAGACGCCCGTCGCGCCGTTTTCATATTCGACGTAAGCGGTCACGTCGTCCTCGACTTCGACGTCGTGCCACTTGCCGAAGTGCATTTTTGCGGTGATCTTCGCGGGCATTCCGCAGATCCACTGCCAGAGGTCGAGGTTGTGCGGGCACTGATTGAGCAGGACGCCGCCGCCCTCGCCGGACCACGTTGCTCTCCAGTCGCCGCTGTCGTAATACGCCTGCGGACGGTACCAGTCCGTGATGATCCAGTTCGTTCTGCGGATCGCGCCGAGCTCGCCGCTCTGAATGATCTCACGCATTTTTCTGTAAATGCAGTTGGTTCTCTGATTCATCATGATGCCGAAGACGACGCTTGACTCGTCGGCGACCTTGTACATATCGAGCACCTGCTTCGTGTAGACGCCGGCGGGCTTCTCGATGATGACGTGCAGCCCCTTCTTCATCGCCATTTTGGCATAAGTCGGGTGGTCGTAGTGCGGGACGGCGACGATCACGGCGTCGACGAGCCCTGAATCCATCATTTCTTCGGCGTTCTTAAAGAGTGCAATCTTTTCGTCGGGATAGTCCTTCAGAAGGTCGCGCACGAACTGCAGACGCTCCTCCTTGAGGTCGCAGGCCGCGGTGACTTTGATCTCGGGGCATTTGCCCGCAAGGACGTTCTTGACGTGCTGGGAGCCCATGTTACCGATGCCGATAACGCCGAGGCGCACGTATTTTTTTGCTTGATTTTCCATATTCTATCTCCTTTTTACGAAAAAATGAGCTTTTTGAGCGAGTTTGCGGCAAAATCGAACGCCTCTTCGGAGTTGTCGAAATGCGCGCCGTGCTTGAGGGATTCGCCGTTTTCGAGCGCTTTCAGACCGACGAAAGCGGAGAGATGCGGCTCGAGCGTCAAGGTACCGCCGCCCATCGCGTCGAATTTTCCAAAGAGGGCGGGGAGCTGACCGAGCCCTTCGCCGGGCGGGACGACCGCGCCGTCGGCGTTGGCGTCCTTGACGTGCATATAGTCAACGTATGGGGAGAGCATTTCCCACGCTTTCAGCGTGTCGACGCCGCACTGCACGAAGTTGGCGGGGTCGAAGACCGCGCGCAGACGCGGGAAAGTCTTGTGCAGAAGAAGGCAGTTTTCGGCGTTCTGCCCGAAAATGCCTTTTTCGTTCTCGTGACAGAGGACGACGTCATCGGGCGTCAGCGCGATCAGTTTTTCGAGGCTTTCGAGCGCGTATTCGCGCACGGACTCGACGTCTTCGCCCTTTTTCGGGTAAAAACTGAACATCCGGATGCGTTTCGCGCCGAGGGTTTCGGTGCATTTGAGAAGATTTTCGTACTCTCTGAAATGCTGATCGAGATCGTCGCCCCTGTGGATCTTGCCGATCGGCGAGCCGATCGACCAGACTCCGATGCCGGCGCGGTCGAGCTTTTCGCGCACCTCTTTCGCCTTTTCGGTCGTGATCTTCGAGATATTGACGCCGTCGACGCCGCGGATCTCAAGGAAAGAGATCCCGTTGCGCCGGAGCGCTTCGATCTGGCGGTTGATCGAGGAATCCGCCTCGTCGGCGAACGCGCTTAAAACGAATTTCTGATACATTTCGTCACCTCACACGCCCGAATAAGCGGAAAATCCGCCGTCAACGGGTACGACGATGCCGGTCACAAAACTTGCTTTTTCGTTGTCGCAGAGGTAAAGCAGCGTGCCGAGCAGTTCCTCCGGCTTGCCGAAGCGGTTCATCGGGGTCGCTCTGAGGATCTTTTCCGTTCTCGGCGTCGGCGAGCCGTCCTCGTTGAAGAGAAGCGCCTTGTTCTGCGCCGTCACGAAGAAACCGGGCGCGATCGCGTTGACGCGGATCCCTGCGGGCGCGAAGTGGACGGCGAGCCATTCGGTGAAGTTGGAAACGCCCGCCTTCGCCGCGCTGTACGCGGGAATTTTCGTCAGCGGCGTGAACGCGTTCATCGACGAAATATTGACGATGACGCCGTTATTATTGAGCATATCTTTGGCAAAGACCTGCGTCGGCAGGAGCGTTCCCATGATATTGAGTCCGAAAACGAACTCGAAATCCTCTTTGCCGAGGTTGAAAAACGTCTTGAAATCGGAGACGAGCTCGTCGCCGTCCTCGTACGTTTCGTGTTTGGTCGTGCAGCGGGGATGATTTCCGCCCGCGCCGTTGATAAGGATATCGCACTTTCCGAGGTCCCCGACGATCATTTCGTGCACGCTTTCGAGATCCTTGTTTTCGAGAACGCTGCACTTGTAGGCTTTGGCGATCCCGCCGTCCGAATTGATCTCGTCGGCGACCTTTTTCGCCGCTTCTTCGTTGAGGTCGAGCAGCGCGACCTTCGCACCTTCTTTCGCGAGCGCTTTCGAGAACGCGGAGCAGAGAACGCCGCCCGCGCCCGTCACGACCGCGACTTTATCCTTGAAAATCATATATTTACCTCCGTTTTCGTTAAATCAAAGCGTTTTTTCGATGCCTTCGAAGAGACCCGTGATATAGGCTGCGCCGAGCGCGCGGTCGTAAAGACCGTAGCCGTATCTGCCCTTTTCGCCCCAGATCATTCTGCCGTGGTCGGGGCGCACGTAGCCGTCGAAGCCGTTTCTGACGAGCGCCGACGCGATGCCGTACATATCGATCGAGCCGCAGTCCGTCGGGTGTCCGACCTCGTGGAACTGCTTTTCGCCTGTGATCAGAATGTTCCGGAGATGCAGGAAATGGATGCGGTCGGAATACTTGTCCGCCATTTTCACGAGATCGTTGTCGGGAGATGCGCCGAGCGAGCCCGTGCAGAACGTGAGTCCGTTTTCCTTTTCGTCGACGAGTTTTAAGAAACGGTCGAGATTGTCTTCACAGGTGATGATGCGCGGGAGTCCGAAGAGCGGCCACGGCGGATCGTCCGGGTGGATCGCCATATTGATCCCCGCTTTTTTCGCCGCGGGAATGACCGCTTCAAGGAAATACTGCAGGTTGTCGAAAAGTTTTTCGGGCGATACGTTTTCGTAGATCTTGAGAAGCTCGCCGAGTTGCTCCTTCGTGTAGCTCTCGTCCCAGCCGGGCAGGGAGAGGGAGCCCTTCGTCGGGTCCATTTTCATAAGTTCGCCGTCGTCGTAAGCGAGGCTGTTCGCGCCGTCGGGGTGCTTGTGTTCAAGCTCCGACCGGAGCCAGTCGAAAACGGGCATAAAGTTGTAGCAGATACATTTGACGCCCGCCTCACCGAGGCGTTTGACGTTTTCGCAGTAGTTTTCGATCAGAACGTCGCGGTTTTTTCCCGCGTATTTGATCTCTTCGGGAACGGGAACGCTCTCGACGACTTCGAAATTGAGCCCGTTTGCGTTGGCGGCGTTTTTGATCGCCGCGATGCTCTCAAGGCTCCATACGCCGCCTGCGGGGACGTCGTAGACCGCCGAGACGATGCCGTGCATCTTCGGGATCTGCCGTATCATTTCGAGCGTGACGGGGTCGTCCTGCCCGTACCAGCGGAAGGATAGTTTCATAAAATCGTCCTTTCTGTTGTTGTTTGAAGTGTTTGCGTTGTCCGTACGTACGTCGGTAGGGGGGCGGCGCCTCGACGCCCCGCCCGGAGAGGGTGTCAGTACAAACCCGTAGGGCGGGGGCAATTGGAAGGCTCCCGCCGCCTTGCCTTCCCCAGCGGGGAAGGTGTCAACCGAAGGTTGACGGATGAGGAGAACAAACGAGAGAAGATGTACCCATGACACCTCATCAGTCCCGCTTCGCGGGACAGCTTCCCCTGAGGGGAAGCCGAGGGGTGGTGCGGGTCGCCGATCGCCCCCCGCAGTCAAGCGCCGAACGCGATCGCGGCGGCGTTGTTGTAGCAAATACCGGCGGCGACTTCCGGGAGCGTCTCGGGATCGCCGACGGACGCCTCTTCCGCAAATTTCGCAAGCTCGTCGCAGAGAATGCGGCGGAAATAATCGTGGCGCGTGTATGACAGGAAGCTTCTGCTGTCCGTGAGCATTCCGAGGAAGCTGCCGAGGCATCCCTCCGACGCGATCGCACGGATCACGCGGCGGATGCCCGGGTCGTGATCGTTGAACCACCACGCGGCGCCCACGACGACGTTCCTGAAGCTGCCCGCGACGCTTACGAGCGTCTCGGTCACGGACGGATCGAGCGTGTAAAGAACGGTCTTCGGGAGTTTCCCACGGCGGTCGATCGCGTCGAGGATGCGGATCAGATCGGGAGCGCCGACGCCTTTTCCGATGCAGTCGCAGCCGCAATCGGCGCCGATTTTTTCATAAAGACCCGTGTTCGGGTTGCGGTGAGCGCCCGTGTGTAATTGCATGCAAAGCCCGTATTTCTCGTATAGAACGCCGAGTTCGACGAAGAAATAGCCGAGAAACGCCATAAAAGCGTCGTTTGTGATTTTGATGCCCGCGAGAGCCGAGCGCAGAGCCACGTCCGCTTCTTTTTTCGATCCGACGCGGTCGGGGAACGCCTGCATACCGACGTCCGAGAACGCGCAGCCGTGCGCTTTGAAGTAAACGATACGCTTTTCGATCGCTTCAAGGAGCGAATCGACGTCCTTGATCGCGACGCCGGAGGCGTCCGAGAGCTTTTTCGCGTAATCCTTGTAATCGGGCTTCGTCAAGTCGAGCAGACGGTCGGTTCGGAAAGACGGCGTGACGACCGTTTTGAACGATTCGTCCGCGGCGATCAATTCGTGATATCTGAGGTCGTCGGCGGGGTCGTGGGTCGTCGCGATGAAACGGACGCCGAAT
>JAZLHQ010000105.1:0-5451 GCA_045616925.1 Eubacteriales bacterium
CATTCCGACGACGACCGCAAGGACGATCCCCATCACGACGGGGACGGCGCCGGTCGCGTATTCGATGAAGAGACGCAGATAGTAAATGAGGTAAGCGACCCACGGGCAAAGAAGCCACGTCGCGCCGAAGCCGACCGAAAGGCAGACGGCGGGGGTCACGAGGATATCGACCTTCGTCCTGCCCGAAACGAGCTTGGTGATCTCACAGGCGAGCAGAACGGCGACGAACGAGCCGGCGGGACCCGCCGTATAGGAAGCGCCCGCGATCGTGGTCGCAAACATTCCGCCCATCGCGCCGACCGCAGAGCAGGAAAAGATCAGAAGCGGCGCCGCGTTCAGCTTGTAGGCGATCGCAACGCCGATCGCGCTGCCGTAAACGTAGGGAGACGAGGCAAAAGCGGCGATCGTATGGAAGAAATCGTCCGTTTTATCGGGGAAAAAGGCGGTTCCGAGCGCCTTGAAGATCGTCCCGATCAAGAGCGTCGCGAAAAGACCGAGCGCCATCGCGCCCATCGCGTCCACGAAATAGCGCTTCGCGCTGATCTCGATTTTCTGCTCTTTCAGATATTTTTTCAGTTTTTCCATCGTTTTGCCTCGCATTTTGTTTTTAAGCTATGCCACATTATACATTTTTTGGCGGCGCTTGTCAAGAATTTTCGAAAATTTCCAAAATGAACTTCTATCTTCTTGACAACGAAGCAAAATTGTGTTATACTGTGCCCATAGTGGACATTTTTGATATGCAAAGACTACGGAGGGAAATCTTATGAAGATCGCGATCATTGCAGACGACAACAAAAAAGAACTCATGACGGAATTCTGCATCGCTTACTGCGGTATCCTCAGCAAGCATTCGCTCTGCGCGACCTCCATAACGGGCAAGTACATTTCCGAAGCGACGGGGCTTGAGATCGAGCGTATGCTCTCCGGCACGCAGGGCGGCACGGAGCAGATCGCGTCGCGCATCGCCTATAACGACATCGACCTTCTGCTCTTCTTCCGCGATACCTCCGTCGAGGGTTACTACAACGCGGCGGATACGGAAGTCCTCCGGCTCTGCGACATCTACAACATCCCTGCGGCGACCAACATCGCGAGCGCAGAGGTGCTGGTGCGGGCGCTCGACAACGGCGACCTCGACTGGCGCGAATACGTCAAGGGATAAAAAACGAAACACACGAATCGGAGAACGCAGAAGCCTTCTCCGATTTTTTCGTAGGAGACACGAAAATGAAGAAACGCATAATGGCGGCGTTCGCCGCGATCCTTCTCATAATAAGCGCCCTTCCCGGTCTTGCGGCGTCGGCGCAGAACTACGTGCCGTCCGACACGTACGTCATAGCGAACGGGCACCGCATTTCCCTGATGATCGGTCAGACGAACGGCAGAATACGCCTCTTCCTGCCCGCGTTCGCCGACATGAAAACACTGACGGCAGGAAACGATACGAAGGACGTCACCCTCAAAATCAAAGGCGAGCGTTTGACGGTCGACGGTGCGGGCATCGACGTGATGCAGGGCGATCTGCCCGCGTTTTTCATCACGCTCGACGGCGGAAACGCCGATCTTCTCAAGATCAACCACTCGAAATCCTACTCCGCGAGCGGAAAAGGCATCCTCATCGCCCCCGACGGCGAAACGGTCTGGTCGGGCGGACTTGAGCGCGTGTGGGGTCACGGGAACACCTCGTTCCAGCCCGCCAACAGCACGAAGATCAAGAATTCCTTCAATCTGAAGCTCACGGAAAAGGCGGAGCTGCTCGAAGGAGCCGAAAACTGCAAGAAATACGCGCTCATTTCCCCGCGCTTCGGCGACGAGCGGCGCGATATTTCCGGAATGTCGCAGATGACGGGCTATTATCTGCACGACGCCCTCGTTTCGGGGGATGACAACTACGATTTCTCCGTCAACGCCGGGTTCGTCGATCTCTACGTCAACGACGATTACAGAGGCATTTACATTCTGACCGAGCGCGCGAACAACGGCGGCGCGATCGACATCCACGAGATCGAGGACGACGTCGAATGCCCGACCGAGACGCTCAAAAAGGTCACGAAGGACGATCCCGCGATCGACGCCGGGATCGACAATTTCACCTATTCCAAAGACGCCGTGCTCAAAGAGGGCGCCGATATCACGGGCGGATACGTGCTTGAAGTCAAGTGCGGCTCTTACGCGGGCTGCGGCTTCCAGACGAAGCACGGGCTGTGGTTCGAGGTCAAATCCCCCGACTACTGCACGAAAGAAATGGTCTCCTACATCGCAAAATACGTGCAGGAGTTCGAGAACGCGCTCTTCTCGCCGACGGGTCTTTACAACGGCAAAACGATCGCCGACTACGCGGATCTCAAATCACTCGCCGATCAGATCCTCGCGCTCGGTTTCACCGTCAACTCGGAGCAGTACCGCACGAGCACCTACTTATATAAAGACACGGACGACAGCAAACAGCCCCTCCTCGGCTTCGGCCCCGGCTGGGACTACGAAGACTCGGGCGGGCAGATCGGATCGGCAACGACCTTTTTCGACACCGTTTTCACCTACACCGTCCCGCAGCAGTACGTATGGCACGAGCGCCTCTGGCAATGCGCCGATTTCATGCGCATCCTCGAAAGTGAGAACGCGCGTATGCGCACGATCGTCGAAAAATTATATTCCGAGACCCTTCCCGCGATCGCCAAGACCGCCGAAGCGTCCGAGCGGATGAATGACAAGCGCTGGGATCGCAGCGGCTCCGCCGACGCGGCGTACGCCTATATCGACGCCGTGAAAAAGCGTTACGTCACCTGGTACGGCTCCATCTGGAACCCCGGCAAATACGTTTTCGGCATCGAGACTGCGATCAGCGACAACGGTGACGGCACTGTAACGATCACCGCGAAATCGATCGGCACGCGCAGCGGCGGCTTTTCGTGGTACAATATCGACGAAGAGACGGGCAAGCGCACGATGCTCAGAACGAACGACGATCACGTCACCGTCCCCGCCGACGGCGCTCTTTACGCCTGCACCGTGCACGGCAGGAACAACGCCTTCTGCGATTTTACGACGAGCAAAGTCTTCTCGTCAGTCGGGATCGATATGACGACTCTCCCGATCGCGGCACTCGTTCCGCCGATCGAGGAGCCGGACGAGCCTCTTGCCGACCCCGATCTTCCCGAAAAGGATGCCCATCCGAAGAGCAGCAAAAAGGATACCGTTTCCGCGATCGTTTTGCTGGCGGCGTCTGCCGCCGCCCTCACCGCCGCCGCGGTTTTCGAGAGGAAGAAGAAATAAAAGCCCCCACGACGCATTTTCGCAGGGGCGCCCCTACGGGAAAACGCGTGCGGCACGTTTTCCCGGCTTTCCCTCAGAGGAAGCTGTCCCGCAAATCGGGACTGATGAGGTGTCAAGGTATTGTCCGTGAACGTATCGCTATAAACGCAAAAAAGCAGGGACTTTTCGTCCCTGCTTTTTATTACGATCCTTAACGGATCTTCAGATATCTCTTTCTTGCGTGCAGAAGGTCTGCGAAGAATTCCTCGGAATAGTAGTCACTGTTCATAACGGGGAACGAAAGGACTTTCTGCTCTTCCTTGTAGAAGCAGACCTCTGCGGCTCTCTTACCGCCCTCAAGCTCTACGTGGCCGAGTCCGACGTCGTCGAAGTCCTCGAAATGCAGACGGAGTTCGGTGTCTTCCTGTACTTCGGAAAGCATCGAGAAACTGCGGGAAAGAATGAACACGCCGATCTTTCTGCCTTCGGTCGCGAAATAAACTTCGGTCGCGACGCAGTCTGGGGAAAGCTCCTGCTTGTTGAGAAGGGTCTTCGTCACGCCGGGCGTTTTGGTGTAATCGCAGCCGACGAAGGTCTTCGAACGCTTATCGTAGTTCGGAGGGAAATTGAATTTCTCGTACATCACGTCGCGGACCTGCTTTTCCTTGCGTTCAAGTTCGTCCGTCAGTTCCTCTTCCTTGACGACCAGCGAGGAGCCCCAGAAAAATACGACGAAGCCGGCGATGATCAGAACGATCGCGACTGCCTGCATCTTGAACAGACGCGCGGCGAAAACGACGATCGTAAAAATAAGTCCCAAAAGGATGACGCCGATACCGATCAGCTTCAGCATCTTCGCTTTCTTTGCCGCGGAATCGTCAAAAAATTGTGCGTTTCTCTTGTAATCCATAAAAACCTCCGGAAATTCTCTTCAAATCGTAGTATAACATATTCAGCCGTCTTTTGCAAGGGCTTTTTGTGAAAAATACAAAATTTTACCGCTTTTGTGCCGCGGAAAACGCCGTGCTTTATTCTTTTTCGTAAACGTTTTCGACGAAAAGCGTTTTGCCGGTGCGCCGGTCGACGTTGAAAACCGCGCCATTGACACTGATCTTTCCCTTCGCGAGGGTGAATCTGCGCGGCAGATGCGTGCGCATCATGTATTCCGCGTCCTCGAAATTGACGCCGAGAGAGCTGTCCTCCACGCCGCACATCCCGAGATCCGTGATATATCCCGTCCCGTTTTTCAGGATCTGAAGATCCGCCGTCCGGACGTGCGTATGCGTGCCGACGATCACGGCGAAGCTGCCGTCGAAAGCGTTTGCGAGCGTCTTTTTCTCGCTCGTTGCCTCCGCGTGGAAATCGAGAACGGCAAAATCGTAGTTCCCTTCCTCGCGTGCCAGAATCCCTTCAAGCACGTCGAAGGAATTGTCGAGCGGCTCCATAAACGTCGTCCCCTGCAGATTGACGACGAGAACGTCCGCAAATCCCGTTTTCAGAATGCAGTATCCCCTGCCCGGCGCCGTTGGCGGGTAATTCGCCGGACGTACGATCGCATCCGTGTCGTCGAGGTACTGATAAAGGGATTTCTGACGGAAAATGTGATTTCCGCCGGTCAGGACGTCCGCGCCCGCGAAAAAGAGCGTGTCCGCGAGTTCGGGCGTCAGACCGTTGCCGATGCTCGCGTTTTCGGCGTTGACGACGGTGATATCCGCCTCGTATTTCTTTTTGATCGCAGGAAGATTCCTGCGCAGATACTGCGCGGCGTCGGGCCCGACGACGTCCCCGAGAAAGAGAACGTTGACGGTGCCGCGGTTCTTGACGAAATTCATAAATGCCTCTTTCAGTGAAAAAGAAAAGACCCGCCGCATCAGCGGCGGCTCCGTTTCGCATATCAATAATATAATGAGATCTATGTGAGCGCGCGATCTTGGTCGCGCGGCGTTATCGGGTTCGTTCTATATTATTTATATGTTGAACTGCCTTCGCAGTAAAGGGGAGATACGTTATTTCGCGTAATCGACTACGCGGCTTTCGCGTACCATGTGTACCTTGATCTGACCGGGATACTTGAGCTCGGTCTCGATTCTCTTGACGATATCGTGCGCGACGAGCACCATCTGCTGGTCGTTGATCTCCTCGGGCTTGACCATGATTCTGACTTCACGGCCCGCCTGGATCGCAAACGATTTTTCG
>JAZLHQ010000106.1:0-9364 GCA_045616925.1 Eubacteriales bacterium
GGTTAGATTTGTTTGTCATAGGATTGTACCTCCGTGAAAAAATTTTGGGATGATTTCCCAAGGTAAATCCTACGTCAAAAAACTTCCCAGAGTAAGTCCAACTTTAAATCCTACTGTGGAATTTACTTTGGGAATTTACTATCGGGCGTTTTCTTCGTTTTTTTGTGTTAAATCGTTGACAAAACCCGTTATGCGTGCTATAATATTTTGATACTGTGGATAAATTTATGCAGAAAGGAATATCCGGAATGAAAAAGAACGAAATTCGTGAAATTTACGCAGATATGCAGGCTTTCGGCGGCAAGACGGTCGTACTCGGAGGATGGGTGCGCAATCTGCGCGACAGCAAGGCCTTCGGCTTCATCGACCTCAACGACGGAAGCTGCTTCAAATGCGCTCAGGTCGTATTCGAGCGCGATAAAGTCTCCAATTACGATGAGATCGCTCATCAGAATATCGGCGCCGCGCTCGTCGTGACCGGCACCGTCGCGCTGACGCCCGAAATGCAGCAGCCGTTTGAGATCAAGGCAGAAAAGATCGAGGTCGAGGGCACTTCGACCCCCGATTACCCGCTTCAGAAGAAGCGCCACACCGTGGAATACCTGCGCGAGCAGGCGTACCTGCGTCCGAGAACGAACCTGTTCTCCGCGGTCTTCCGCGTGAGAAGCGAGGTCGCCTTCGCGATCCACAACTTCTTCCATTCGAGAGGCTTCGTTTACGTACACACCCCGATCGTCACGGGCTCCGACTGTGAGGGCGCAGGAGAGATGTTCCGCATCACGACGCTCGACCTCGACAATCCGCCCCGCACTGAGGACGGCAAGGTCGACTTCTCGAAGGACTTCTTCGGCAAGAGCACGAACCTGACCGTCTCGGGTCAACTTGAAGCGGAGACCTTCGCGCAGGCTTACGGAAAAGTATACACCTTCGGTCCGACCTTCCGCGCCGAAAACTCCAATACGCAGCGCCACGCGGCGGAATTCTGGATGATCGAGCCGGAGATCGCGTTCGCCGATCTCGACGACAATATGCAGCTCGCGTGGGATATGATCCAGGCGATCATCCGTCACGTTCTCGACAACTGCAAGCAGGAGCTCGCGTTCTTCAACAGCTTCGTCGACAAGGGACTGCTCGACCGTCTCAACGCGCTCGCGGCAAGCTCCTATAAGAAAGTCACCTACACCGAAGCGGTCGAACTGCTCAAGAAGAGCGGCGCCGAGTTCAAATTCCCCGTCGAATGGGGTATGGACCTGCAGACCGAGCACGAGCGCTACCTGACCGAGCAGATCTTCAAATGCCCGATCTTCGTCGTCGACTATCCGAAGGAGATCAAATCCTTCTATATGCGTCTCAACGACGACGGCAAGACCGTCGCCGCTATGGCTATGCTCGTTCCCGGCGTAGGCGTGATCATCGGCGGCTCCCAGCGTGAAGAGCGCCTCGATCTCCTGCTCGAACGTATGCAGGAGCTCGGACTCAGGGAAGAAGATTACTGGTGGTACATCAACCTGCGCAGATTCGGCGGCACGAAGCATTCGGGCTACGGCCTCGGATTCGAGCGCATCATTATGTATCTGACGGGCGTTTCCAACATCCGCGACGTCCAGCCCTACCCGAGAACGGTCGGCAACGCGGAATACTGATAAAAAAGAAAGGTCTTGACTGGTTATGGCAGAATTTTTCACCAAAGAAGATAAACGCACCGATTACTGCGGCGTTTTCACCGCAAAGGACATCGGCAGAACCGTCACGGTTTGTGGCTGGGCACAGCGCAGACGCGACCTCGGCTCCCTCATTTTCATCGACCTCAGAGACAGAACGGGCATCGTGCAGCTCGCCTTCGACGATAAGAGCGACAAGGCGATCTTCGACAAGGCGTTCACCGTCAGAAACGAGTACGTCCTGTCCGCCACGGGTGTCGTCAGACACCGCGGCGAAGGCGCCGTCAACGCGACGATGCCGACCGGCGAAGTCGAGATCTTCGTCACCTCGATGAAGATCCTCTCGCAGGCGTCCACGACGCCCTTCGAGATCAAGGAGGACGCGAAGGTCAACGACGACACCGCGCTCAAATACCGCTATCTCGAGCTGCGCAAGCCCTCCCTGCAGAAGAATATCCTTCTGCGCCACGAGATCGCGCGCATCGCGAGACAGTATTTCTACGAAAACGGATTTCTCGAGATCGAGACGCCGATGATGATCAAGCCGACGCCCGAAGGCGCGCGCGATTACCTCGTCCCGTCCCGTATCCACCACGGCTGCTGCTACGCGCTCCCGCAGTCCCCGCAGCTCTACAAGCAGCTTCTGATGCTCTCCGGATTCGACCGCTACGTCCAGCTCGCAAGATGCTTTCGCGACGAAGACCTGCGCGCCGACCGTCAGCCCGAATTCACGCAGATCGACCTTGAAATGTCGTTCGCGGATCAGGAAGACATCATGAACATGAACGAGGGACTGATCAAGCGTCTCTGGAAAGAGATCCTTGATATCGACGTCCCCGCGATCCCGCACATGACGTACACCGACGCCATGAACCTCTACGGCTCGGACAAGCCCGACGTGCGTTTCGATATGAAGATCAACGATATGTCAGACGTCGTCAAGGGGCTCGGCTTCTCCGTATTTGACGGAACGATTGAGAACGGCGGCACGGTCAGAGCGATCGTCGCCGAAAATTCCTCCGCGGTCCTCACGAGAAAAGAGATCGACAAACTGGTCGAGCACGCAAAGGGCATCGGCGCCAAAGGCCTTGCTTACGTGCGCTGGAACGAGGACGCCCCCAACTGCTCGTTCGGAAAGTTCATCGGCGACGAGGGTCTTCAGAAGATCATCTCTGCGCTCGGACTCAAGAAGGGCGACGTCGCGCTCTTCTGCGCGGACAAAGCGCGCATCGTCCTGCCGACGCTCGGCGCGATCCGCTCCCTGCTCGGTCACAAGCTGAATCTCATCACCGACGAATACAAATTCCTCTGGATCACCGAATTCCCGTTCTTCGAATGGAACGAGGAGACGCAGCATTGGGACGCGATGCACCATCCCTTCACGATGCCGCACGAAGAGTGCCTCCAGTACCTCGAATCCGATCCCGGAAAGGTATTTGCGAAGTGCTACGACCTCGTTCTGAACGGAACGGAGCTGCTCTCCGGCTCCATCCGCATCACGGACTGGGAGCTGCAGGCAAAGATGTTCCGCGCGCTCGGCCTTGAGCCCGAAGAGATCGATACCAAGTTCGGCTTCCTCGTCGACGCGTACAAGTACGGCGCACCGCCTCACGGCGGCTCCGGCATGGGTCTTGACAGACTCGTTATGACGATGCTCGGCGCGCCTTCCCTGCGCGACGTCGTCGCTTTCCCGAAGGTACAGAACGCATCCGAGTTGATGTCCGGCGCGCCCGGCAAGGCAGATCCGCAAGCGCTTTACGACCTCGGTCTGTCTCTCATCGAAGCTGCCGATAAGGACGAATAACGTTTTATGAAAGCAAAACTCAAGTCGTTTTTGGGAATGACCGTCGGCTCCGTTCTGATGACCGTCGGCGTCTACTTCTTCAAGATCCCGAACAATTTCTCGACGGGCGGCGTCTCCGGTATCTCGACGATCCTCGGCAGAGTCATCCCGTACAGCTTTCTGACCCCGTCGACCCTGCTTCTCATCATCAACGCGCTCCTGCTCGTGATCGGCTTCATTTTCCTCGGCAAGCAGACGGGGGTCAAAACGGTTTACTGCAGCCTGCTTTATTCCGTTCTTGCCAAAGTCCTTGAACTCGTCTGCCCGCTCGACAAGCCGCTGACGGATCAGCCGATCCTCGAGCTCGTCTACGCGATGATACTGACGGGCATCGGCTCGGCGATCCTGTTCGATTTTCACGCTTCCTCGGGAGGCACGGATATCGTCGCGCTGATCCTCAAGAAATATACGTCGCTCGACGTCGGAAAGGCGCTTCTCTGCACCGATTTTCTGATCGCCGCGTCGTCCTTCCTCGTGTTCGGCGTCAAAACGGGACTTTTCTCCCTCTTGGGACTTTTCTCCAAAGCGTTCCTCGTTGACTCCATCATTGAGAGTATGCACGTCTGCAAATCCTTTATGATCGTCACCGAGAATCCGGAGCCGATCCGTGACTACATTCTGAACGAGATGAAGCACTCGGCGACGATCCTCAAGGCGGAGGGTGCTTACACGCACGAGAACAAAACGGTCATCTACACGCTCTGCAAGCGTATGGAGGCCGCAAAGCTCAAGCGCTATCTGAAAGAGATCGATCCGCACGCCTTCATCATCGTGACCTCGACGAGCGAGATCATCGGAAGAGGCTTCCGTTCGGTATAAATTGCCAAAATCGGAAAAGGAGTATTATGGGCAGAATCTACGCCATCGGCGGACACGAGGACGAGCGGATGTTCCGCTATATCGTCGAAAAATCCGGCAAAAGCGAACCGCATTTTCTGTTCGTCGCGACTGCTTCCGGCGACAGACCCGATTATTACGCGCAAATGTCGCTTCTTATGTCAAAGCTCGGCTGCAAAAACCGCCCGTTCTATCTGATCCGGCGCGGCTACACGGAAAACGAGCTTGACGAAATCTTTTCGTGGGCGGATATCGTCTACCTCTGCGGCGGCGATACCTACAAAATGATCAAACTCTTCCGTGAAAACGGGATCGACCGAAGACTCAAAGCAATTTTTGACGACGATTCCGCGATCCTCTGCGGCGCGAGCGCCGGCGGGATCTGCTGGTTCCAAAAAGGCTTCAGCGATTCGTCGCGTTCACCGATCGTCGGGAAGCACGGCTGGGTCGACGGCATCGGGATCTTCCCGGATCTCGTCTTCTGCCCGCACTACAATTCCCGCGCGGAGGCGTTTGAGGACGCCGTGCGGAACGAAAAGCTCGAGGGCTTCGGTCTTGACAACGATACGGCGTACGTTTACGACGACGGACGGGAATATTTCCTCTCGCTCGACGGGAATCGCCGCATCGCCGTTTACCGGCAGACGGACGACGGTTTTTCCGTCACGACGCCGAAGGCGCTCGTTCTCACCGAATATTACCCCGACTGAAATAAAAAAACGGAACCGCACGCGGTTCCGTTTTTTATTATGCTTTTCAGCGAAGCGCTTTGATGAGTCCGGGCAGCGCAAGCTCGAACTTGACGCCGTACCAGTGATCGGGATCGTCGACGGTCTTCTTCATCGCGTCGAGCGTGAAGTTTGCGGCGATCTTTGCCGCGTCGAACGTCGTCTTGCCGCGCATCAGCGCGCCGACGAACGCCGAGGCGTAGACGTCGCCCGTGCCGTGGCAGCTCTTTTCGAGCTTTTCGTGCTCGTAATAGTAGTATTTTTCTTTTTCGTAAACGACGACGCCCGTTCTGCCCTTCTTGTAGGAAACGCCCGTCAGAACGATCGTTTTCGCGCCGAGCGACGCCATTTTGTCGAGCAGTCCGCAGATATATGTGAGGTCGTATTCCTCTTTGTATTCGTAATCCGCGAGCAGGCACGCCTCCGTGATGTTCGGCAAAAGGATGTCGGACGAGAAGCAGAGCGGCTTCATCGCCTCGACATACGCGCCGTCAAACGCGCCATAAAGCTTGCCGTTGTCCGCCATCGCGGGATCGACGACCGAAAGGAAACTGTCCTTGCCGAGCGTCTTCATCATATCGAGCACCATATCGATCTGCTTGGCGCTTCCGAGATAACCCGTGTAGATCGCGTCGAAGCGGATGCCCTCTTTCTGCCAGTGGGCGCAGATGCCGGGGATATCGTCCGTCAGATCGCGCACGGTGAAGCCCTTGAAGCCGCCCGTATGCGTGGAGAGGACTGCCGACGGCAGGATGCACGTCTCGCTTCCCGAGGCGGATAGGATCGGAAGTGCGACCGTCAGGGAGCATTGTCCGACGCAGGAAATATCCTGCACCGTCAGGATTCTTTTGTATGCGTTTTTCATTTTTCAACCTTCTTTATTTAAAATAAGAATGATTCAAAAAAATCAATGATGCCGACGTCTCCGACGGCTAATGATGTTTCGTCGCTTCGCAACGTGAAATAATGCCTCGTGCCCCGCAGGCACATCACTCGCCGGAGGCGAACATCACGCACGAAGTGCGCATCACGTTCCGCGAAAGCGGAACACATCATTCAAAAAAGTCCCTTTTGTCTTTGACAAAAGAGACTTTTTTGTTGGCGCGCCCTAATGGATTCGAACCATCGACCTACCGGTTCGTAGCCGGGCACTCTATCCGCTGAGCTAAGGGCGCATCTCAAGGTGCCTAGATATAATAGCACAACGGATCGGTTTTGTCAATACCTTTTTCGTATTTTTATTATTTTCTTTTGAAAAATCTGCGTGCGGCGTGCCTGCCGGTCTTCACTTCGTCCACAAGACCGTCTTTCATCCGCTCTTTTCTGCCGAGTTCGGACTCCACGAAGCGGATCTCTTCCTGAGGATCCTTCTTCCGGACGATCTTTCTGACGATCGCGATCACGGAAAGCGTCAGAACGAGCGCCGTCAAGCCGAGCAGCCCCGCGATCAGATAGATCTTTCCGCCCGATTCCTCGAAATTCGTCGCGAGGAAATAGTCGAGCGCGTAGGATTTGCCGAGCGGCGACTCCGATACGTCGAGCGTCAGCGATTCACATCCCGTGAAGATCTCGTTGCCGAGGAATTCGCAATCGGCGGGAATACGGAATTTCTTGAGCCTTATGCAGCCATCGAAGGCAAAATCGTCGATATAGACAAGCGAATCCGGCACGTCGACCGACCGGAGATACTTGCAGTCCGCGAACGCGGAACGCCCGATCATCCCGACGCCCTCTTTGAGCGTCACGCTCTCAAGATTTTCGCAGCCGTAGAACGCTTCCTGTCCGATCGATTCGACCGATCCGGGAATCACGACCGACCGGAGATTCTTTTTTGCAGCGAACGCGTACGCCGAAATGCTGACGACGCGGTCGCCGCCGACGTCTTCGGGGATCTCCAGTTTTTTCGGATCGCCCGTGCAGCCGGTAATAATCACTTCACCGTCTTTCCCGGGAACGGGCTGCAGCGAATACGTGACTACCGAATCGCCCGGCACCCGCAGAACGAGCAGGAAAAATATGGCAACGACCGCGATTACCGCCGCCATCAGCATCGCGCGGACCTGTGCCTCTTTACTTTTGAAAAGTTTCATAAGACCTCTTTTTTCATTCAGTTGTATTATTTTAGCACATCCTTTCGTCGTTTGCAACGGCAAATTTGTAAATATGCGGATAATTTTTCATTCCCGTGCGAAAAATAAAAACAAATACGCGATTTCGGAGAAAAATATGACGGATTTTGTCAGAATGACGACGGAGTTTGAGCGTCTTGCGGGATATGGCAAGTGCTACGACGTCAAGAAGCGGGAGTTTTCGATCGGCAGACGCCGGGCGTTTCTTTTTTGCTGCGGATGCTTTTCGAACGATCTGATGATCTGCGAATTGCTCGCTTTTTTCCTCGGGATCCCCGAAAACGAGGATCCGGACGAAAAGTCGTTTCTCTCGCGCTTCTGCCCCTGCGGGGATCTTAGCCGCGCGGATTCGCTCAAAAGTGCCGCCGCGTCGATGACGAGAGGCTCGTCCGTTCTTCTCGTGGACGGATTTGAAAACGCGCTCGTTGCCGACACGAAGGCGCTCCCCGGCAGGGGGATCGGCGAGCCGGAGACCGACCGCGTCCTGCGCGGCTCCCGCGACGGCTTCGTCGAGCGCCTCAGGGACAATACGGCGCTCCTTCGGATGCGCATTTCTTCACCCGCCCTGCGCCTTGAAAAATACGATATCGGCACCGAAACGAAAACGAGCGTCGTGCTCGCCTATATCGAGGGCAAGGCCGACGAAAAGTTCGTCGGAAAAATGCGGGATAAACTTGAAAATATCCGCACGCCCGCCCTATCGATGGGACAGGAATCGCTCGCAGAGTGCCTTCTCCACCGATCGTGGTGGAATCCGTTTCCGAAATTCCGCTACACGGAGCGTCCCGACGCCGCTGCCGCGATGATCCTCGAGGGGAGCGTCCTGATCTTCGTCGACAACACGCCGCAGGTGATGCTCCTGCCCTCGGCGATCTTCGATTTTCTGCAGGAATCGGACGATTTCTATTTCCCGCCGCTGATCGGCTCGTATCTGCGCCTTCTGCGCGGGCTCACGTTTTTTCTGACGCTGATCTTAACGCCCCTCTGGTATCTTCTGATCCGCAATCCTTCGTGGATCCCCGCGTCGCTTGATTTCATCCGCATCGAAGAAGAGCCGGGAATGCCCGTTTTCGTGCAGATCCTGCTCGTCGAGTTCCTGATGGACGGACTGAAGCTCGCATCGCTCAATACGCCGAGTTCACTGAACAGTTCCCTGTCGATCGTCGCGGGGCTCATCATCGGCGATTTCGCGATCGAGGTCGGCTGGCTCGTGCCGGAGGTCATCCTCTATATGGCGTTCGTCTCGACCGCCAATTTCACGCAGCCGTCGTTCGAGCTCGGCTACGCCTTCAAATTCTGCCGGATCCTGCTCCTTATTCTCGTCGGATTATTCGATCTTTGGGGCTTTGTCGGCGGGATCGTCCTCTTTTTCGTTCTGATCGCATCAAATAAGACCGTTGACGGCAGCAGGAGCTATCTCTATCCCCTGCTGCCGTTCAACGGCCGTGCAATACTCCGTCTTCTTTTGCGCGTCAAGGAGACGAAAGCGTGATATTTTAGGTCAACTGCGCATTTATATGCGCATTAAATGCGCATTTATATGCGTGAGCATCCCGTCCGTTTCGCGGCTTCGGCGACCGCCTTCGCGACCGCGTTTGCGACGCGCGGATCGAAAGGATCGGGCAGAACGTAATCGGGCGACAGTTTGTCTTCGGGGACAAGTCCCGCAAGGGCAATCGCCGCCGCGATCTTCATTTTCTCGTTGATGTCCTTCGCGCGGCAGTCGAGCGCGCCGCGGAAGATGCCCGGAAACGCAAGCAGATTGTTGATTTGGTTCGGGAAATCGCTTCTGCCGGTACCGACGACCAGTGCGCCCGCCTTTTTGGCTTCGTCGGGCATGATCTCGGGCGTCGGGTTCGCCATCGCGAAAATGACCGCGTCCTTGTTCATCGTTTTGATCATTTCGGGCGTCAGAAGTCCCGGCTTCGAGACGCCGACGAAGACGTCCGCACCGGGAAGCACTTCGGCGAGCGTTCCGCGGCGTTTTCCGCGGTTGGAGATCTTGGAGAGGCGCTCGTGCTCGGTACTCATAAAGGTTTCGGGCGCGCCCTCGCAGATCGCGCCGTTGCGGTCGACGAAAATGAGATCCTTGACGCCGAAGTTGATCATCAGTCTGCCGATCGCCGTGCCCGCGGCGCCGGCGCCGTTGACGACGACGCGCACGTC
>JAZLHQ010000107.1:0-6557 GCA_045616925.1 Eubacteriales bacterium
GGCGCTTGAATTTCTCGCAAAGCGCGCGGGCATCACGATCCGGCAAAACGCGGACGACCGCAAGGAGGCGTACAAAAAGCAGCGTATCCTCGCGATGAACCGCGACGCCGCGCTCTATTTCAATCACGAGCTTCTGAAAGCGCCCGAAGGACGCGAAGCGCTTGATTATCTGACGGGCAGAGGCCTCTCGCTTCCGCTCATACGCCATTTCGGACTCGGCTACTCCCCGAACGATTTCGGATCGCTCGTCGGGTATCTGAAACGCAAGGGCTACACGAAAGAGGAAATGACGGACGGATTTCTCGCGAAGATCAGTCCGAAAACGAACGAGCCGTACGGGATGTTCCGCAACCGCGTGATGTTCCCGATCATAGGCGTCACGGGCGACGTGATCGCCTTCGGCGGGCGCGTAATGGACGACAGCAAGCCGAAATATCTGAACTCGGCGGATACGCCGACGTTCAATAAAAGGCGCAATCTGTTCGCGCTCAATTTTGCCAAAAACAGCTGCGCCGAGCGCATGATCCTCTGCGAAGGCTATATGGACGTCATATCGCTGCACGGCGCGGGCTTTGAAAACGCCGTCGCGACGCTCGGTACGGCGATCACGCCGGATCAGGCGCGCATGATGCGCCGCTATACCAAAGAGGTCATCATCTGCTACGACGCGGACGAAGCGGGGCAGAACGCTGCGGGAAAGGCGTTCACGCTCCTCAACGAAGTCGGGCTTGAAGCAAAGGTCCTGAAGGTCAAAAACGCGAAGGACCCCGACGAATACATCAAAAAATACGGCTCGGCGGCTTTCAAAAAGCTGATGGAATCCGGAAAGAGCGAATTCGATTTCCGTATGGACGCGATCCTGTCAAAATACGACATCGAAGAGCAGAACGACCGCGTACGCGCGATCCGCGACACGGAAAATCTGATCGCGGGAATCCAGTCGAGCGCGCAGCGCGACGTCTATATCGCGTCGTGCGCGAAGCGCTTCGAGGTCAGCCCCGACAGTATGCGCCGCGATATCGACGCGATCGTCAGAAGCAGCCTGAGATCGCAGCAGAAGAAAGCCTCCGCCGATATGATGCGCAAAGCGGAGGGGTACGGCGACCGCGTCAATCCCGATATGATCAAAAATCCGCGCGCCGCAAGGGCGGAGGAAACGATCCTCGGCATCCTGATGCTGCACCCCGAATATATCGCACAAATGAGAAAAGAAAACACGCTGTTTCCGGCGTCGGATTTCATAACGGCGTTCGGCAGGAAGGTCTATTCTCTGATGTGCGAACGGGAGACATTCGATCCCGCGTCTCTCGACGAGAAACTGACGCAGGACGAAGTCAGCAGACTGACGCGCCTGCAGCTAGAGCGCGATAGGCTGACGAACAATTCGCTCGACGTGCTTAACGAATGTCACGACACGCTCGTTTTCTCAACGGAAAGCGGCGAGCTCGATATCGCGGAACTGCTCGCGGCAAAACGCTCAAAACAGTAAAAAATCAAGGAAAAACATATAAAAATGGAGGAATCACCGTGAAATTTGAAGACGGAGATCTTTCGGGAGGCACCCTGAGTGTCAACGAACTGATCGAAAGAAACAAGGACAAGGATGAACTCAACGGCAGTGTGATCATCGAAGCGCTCGAAGATCAGAACAGCGATCTCGAGCACGTCGAGCACATCTACGAATCCTTCGACGAGGGCGCGGCGGATCTCAACGAGTATCTGAACCACGCGGACTCCGAAGAGATCGAAAACGAGGTCGAGCAGCTCGAATCCGCAGAGGATATGGAAAAGATCCTCGCGCAGGAGGGACTCGCGATCGACGACCCCGTGCGTATGTACCTCAAGGAGATCGGTAAAGTACCGCTGCTCGACGTCGACAAGGAGCTTTCGCTCGCAAAGACGATGTTCGAGGGCGCACAGGCGGCGCAGATCCTCGGCTACGAGCAGGTCAGCGCGCTCGACGATCACGAGAAATCCGACGAGGACGCGGACTTCTCCGCAGACGACGTCGATCCCGACGATTTCGAGGACGAGGAGCCGAAGAATCCCTTCGACGACACCCCCGTGCCGGAAGAACCGGCGATCGAGATCCCGACGGAACTGACTCCCGAATACGAGGCGGAGCTCAAGGAAAAGGTGCGCCTCGGCGAAGAAGCGAAGACGCAGCTCGTCGAAGCCAACCTGCGTCTCGTCGTTTCGATCGCGAAGCGCCATTCGGGCAAGGGACTTTCGTTCCTCGATCTGATCCAGGAAGGAAACCTCGGTCTGCTCAAGGCGGTCGAAAAGTTCGACTACCGCAAGGGCTATAAATTCTCGACCTACGCGACGTGGTGGATCCGCCAGGCGATCACGAGAGCGATCGCCGATCAGGCGAGAACGATCCGTATCCCCGTGCACATGGTCGAAACCATCCATAAAGTCTCGAGAGTCTCGAGAAGACTTCTGCAGGAACTCGGTCACGAGCCGAGCGTCGACGAGATCGCAAAGGCGATGAACATCACGCCCGAGCGCGTCAGAGAGATCACCAAGATCGCCCTCGACCCCGTCTCGCTCGAGATGCCGATCGGCGAGGAAGAGGACAGCCACCTCGGCGACTTCATCCCCGACGACGATTCTCCGTCCCCCTCCGACGCCGTGTCGCAGACGATGCTGCGCGAGCAGCTGCTCGAAGTCCTGCATACGCTGACGCCGAGAGAAGAGCAGGTCCTGAAGCTCCGCTTCGGACTCGAAGACGGCAGGATGAGAACGCTCGAGGAGGTCGGCTCCGTGTTCAATATCACCCGTGAGCGTATCCGTCAGATCGAAGCGAAGGCACTGCGCAAGCTGCGTCACCCGAGCCGCTCCAAACGCCTCAAGGATTACCTCGATCCGTGATGAATTGGGCATAATTCACAATTTGTGAACTCCATACTTGTGCATTTTGGATTAACAAAATGTAAATCTTTCAAAAAATGCCCGTTTGGACGTTTTTCGAGTTGACAGAATCGAAATTTTAATGTAAAATAACCACGTTTTATATTGTATATTGTTCGGAAGATCCGGACAGTACTGATTTAGGAGGAAAAACGCATGAAAAGAAGACTGCTCAGTTTGCTTTTGTGCATCTCACTTCTGGTTCCGGCTGCGATGATGCTCGTCTCCTGCGGCGAGAAAGGCAACGTGTCCGGTCCCGAAGCGACCAAGCCGATGACGGTCACTCTCACGATGATCAAGGAAGAGGGAACCACGGACGCCGCGATCGCGCTTGTCGAAGACGCTTTGAATAATATCACGGAAAGCAACTACAACACGCACGTCGTTTTGCAGCTTTTCGAGAGAGACGAATACGAGGAGCGCGTCAGCGCGCTGATCGAAGCCCGTCAGAAGGACGACGAGGAAGGAATCACCAAATCCTCCATCGGCTCTGCGGATATGATCAAACTCAACGAGTACGGCAGACAGATCACCGTGTATCCGGAACCTTACGAGAATCAGATCGACATCTTTATGATGACGAGCTACGAAATGTTCCGCTACTACCTCGACTATAAGAAGACGGATGAAGAGGGCAACTCTTTCACCGACAGAAAGCTGACGGACATCTCCCCGTTCCTGGGCGAATCCTCCGGAATGCTTATCACCAAGTATTTCGGAAGCGAAGTCCTCTGGTACGGTTGGGACGACCTGCACAACAAAAAGCAGGATGAAGTTTACGGAATCGGCAATAACGGCGCTCCCACGAACTACGAATACCTGCTCGTCAACAAGGAACTGTTCGACAAGGGCAGATACGATTTCATCACCTCCACCGAGAAATACGGTGCGGAGGGAATCGCGGTCTTTGAAGACTACCTCGTAGAGCTCGCGAAAGAGGGCATCACCCCGCTCGCAAACATCACCGACCTCGGCATCTACTCCCTGACGGGCAAGGATACGGTCGTCGGTCAGCATATCGCCAAGTCCATCCTCGAGCCGCTTGACGCATATCTGCCCGTCAACATTCTGACGGTCCCGACCGTGCGCAGCGCACTCACCGTTTTCCATAACATCCAGGAAGCGGGCGGCGCGTTCCCGGCGCACACCGACGAAGTCGACTTCACGCAGAAGTTCGGCGCATGCTTCGTCAAGGGCGACTGCACGCTTTACGAAGAATACAACGAAAAGGGCGTTTACACCGTCAACGGCGTTGACTACTACGTTCTTATCAGCGGCGAGCCTTACGTGGATTCCCACGACGTCACCGACTGTATGTGGGGTATTTCCACCTACACGTCCGACGCGGAGCGCTGCATGCAGATCCTGACGCTGCTCAATACGAACGAGCAGTTCCGCAACATCGTTCTCTACGGTATCGAAAACGCTACCTATTACATTGATGAAGAGAACGGCCTCGTCAACCGCTACGCAAATCCGAAGACTGACGTCACTTACTACACGAAGTCCGGCAAGCCCGCGTTCAACGCGGACGGCAGCCTCGCGTGCGATCTGCGCGTCGATCCGAAGAACACCTGGGACAACGGCGATCCTTACACCGTCGCCTGCGCGTACAACATGGATATGTACCAGACGGGCAACGTCATGCTCGCATGGCCGAACGCGGATATGTCCGAAGACGAACTGAACCTCGCCGCGAACAAATGGGCGAAGGCAAAGAAGGCACTTGCCGACGGTTATTATTCTCCGTACATCGGCTTCAACCTCGTCTACAACGAACCCGTTGACGAAACGACGATCCTGATGTCCGACATCGTAGACGACCTCGAACTCCTGTACGACGAAATGCTCCTGCGCGCAAAGAACTACACGCCTTACGTCGATCCCACGACCGGCAAGGTGGTCGAGTTCGAGCAGTACCTGAACGTTATGCAGGATTGGCTCGCAAACGAGCCGAGCGTCAAGAGAGCGACCGCGACCGAATTCTCCGCGTTCGATTACTCCTTGAGACGCCAGTATCAGAAGTACTACGAAGCGTATAAGCTCTCGCTCGTATTCTGATAAAAAAACAGATTTCAAAGCGGCGCAGCCACACGGCTGCGCCGCTTTTTTGACCGCGAACGGGCGAGCGGGCGGACGGATCTCTATATAATATGTATATTTTGGGAATCTTTGGGTAATAATCGCTAAAAAGCGCGGGATTTTTTGTGCAAAAGGGAGAAAAAAGAAGAAGAATCAAACGCCGCTTGACATTTTCGGGGAATGGGTGTATAATATCCGAGTCTGATGGTGTAGTTATGCCCGAAAAGGCATTCAGCCGCTGCACGAAGACGAAACAATGCTTGAAAATCAACAGAAAAGGAGGTGCGACATGCCAACCTTTAACCAGCTCGTAAGACAGGGAAGACAGCAGAAGACTTACAAGTCCAAGGCACCCGTACTGCAGAAGGGATTCAACTCCATCGAGAAGGCTCCCACCGATCAGCCTGCTCCTCAGAAGAGAGGCGTCTGCACGAAGGTTTCCACGACCAGCCCGAAAAAGCCTAACTCTGCAATGCGTAAAATCGCGAGAGTCAGACTGACGAACGGTCTCGAAGCAACGACCTACATTCCCGGTATCGGCCACAACCTGCAGGAACACTCGGTTGTATTGATCCGCGGAGGAAGAGTGCGTGACCTGCCTGGTGTACGTTACCACATCATCCGTGGTAAGCTCGATACGTCCGGCGTTGATGCGCGCAGACAGAGCCGTTCCAAGTACGGCGCAAAACGTCCGAAGAAGAAATAATTCATCATTTCTTCGGATCAGGTAAACCCGATTCAAAATACGTTTGTGCATCCGACTGTTGATTTTACAAGTTATTGTTAAGAAAGAAAACGTCGAGCATAACGGAAGAGAACTTTCGAGTACCTATGATATCATCTTTATGAAGGAGGGAAGAACATGCCGAGAAGAGGTAAAATTTCCAAAAGAGAAGTGCTGCCGGATCCTATGTACAATTCGACGCTCGTTACGAAGCTGATCAACAACATCATGTATGACGGCAAGAAGGGCGTTGCGCAGAAGATCGTTTACGACGCTTTTGCGATCGTCGAGGAGAAGACCGGTAAGAACGCACTCGAAGCGTTTACCGCAGCACTTGAAAACGTAATGCCGGTTCTGGAGGTCAAGGCACGCCGTCTGGGCGGCTCCACTTACCAGGTACCGATGGAGGTCAGACCCGAAAGAAGACTCACCCTGGGTCTTCGTTGGATCAGAAACTACTCCAGAGCACGTTCCGAGGAGACGATGGCTGAACGTCTTGCGGGCGAGATCATTGACGCTACCAACAACATGGGCGGCGCATTCAAGAAAAAAGAAGAAACGCATAGAATGGCTGAAGCAAACAAGGCTTTTGCTCATTACAGATACTGATCTGCAGCCTTGCTTTGTAAAAAGGAGAAATAAATCCAATGCCGAGAGAATATTCGCTTGAAAATACGCGTAATATCGGTATCATGGCACACATCGATGCCGGTAAAACTACGACGACCGAGCGTATCCTGTTCTATACGGGAAGAACGCACAAAATGGGCGAGACCCACGACGGCGGCGCAGTTATGGACTGGATGGCACAGGAGCAGGAAAGAGGTATCACGATTAC
>JAZLHQ010000108.1:0-8921 GCA_045616925.1 Eubacteriales bacterium
CATCGCCCGGGCTTCGCTGACTTTTTCGTCCGATCCCTGCCCGCCGGACACGATCACGACGGCGTCGGGATTCTCTTTGAGATAGGAAAGCGCCTTGTCAAGACGCAGTTTCAGAAGTCTTGAGGGCTTGTCGCCGTCGAGTCCCGCGCCGAGCACGATCACGGCGTCCTCCGTTCCGTCCGCTTCCCTGCATTTTCCGACGATCGCCGGATAAACGAGGAGAAATACGAGGAACAAAAACGCGAGCGAAAGCGGCAGCCAAAGACAGATATGCGAAACGATCGTTTTGAGAAAGATCCCGCAGGCGATCAGGATCGCACCGCCGATCGCCGAAAACAGAACGCCCGCGTTATAGCGAAAGAACAGCGAGATCAAAACGGCGTACAGGATCAGAAGCGCGCCTGCCGTGATCAGAACGACACGTCCCGCTTTGAGAAGTTTCCCTCTCATTTTTTCTTTTTTCCGTAGATGATCTCGTCAAACATCGGTTTGACGCCCGTTCTGCCTTCGTTGAGATGCACTTTGGACTGATAAAGTCCGTTGCCCGGGAACTGGTTGCCTTCGATCAGCGCGGGACCTTTTTCCGTCATGCAGACGTCCCAGCCGACGTAGCCGATCTCCGGCACGAGCTCGGACGCTTTTTTGACGAGTTCGACCGCTTTTTCAAACATCGGGACCTTGAAACCGACGAGTTTTTCGCCCGTGTAGGGGTGATTTTCGTAGACGTGGACGTCCATTTCGTTGTCGACCGCGGGTTTCGTGATCACGCCGTTCTCGTCGAGAACGGTATAGATGCCGCCGTGCTTGAAGTTGTCGACGTGCTCGCCGTTATTGCCCATACGGAACGCGCGGTACGGGACGTAGGTCGTTCCGTTGACGCGCACGCTGACGAGGCGCAGCGTATTGACGGAATGCGGATAGATCCTGCTCATTTCGGGGTGCTGGATGATATATTCCTCGAGCAGAAGCTGCTTCGTTTCCTTGAATTTTTCGTAAAGCGCCTTGAGGTCAGTGTCTTCCTTGACTTCGATCTTGTCAATTCCCTGTCCGCACATACCGTCCGCCGGTTTTGCCATAAAGACGGGATGACGTCCCGCGAACGCCTCGAATTCCTCGAAGCTCGCCTTGTTGAGATCGAGATATTCTCTGCCGAGGAAATCCTTGAAAATCTCGTTGAATTTGAGTTTATCGTCGAAAATATAGGCGTAAGCGGGATTATTGAGCTTCTTGACGTAACCGTTGTTGACGCCGCGGGTGACGAAGGTCTTTCTCTGCTTCGCGTTCAGTTCCTCGAAGAAGAATCTTTTATAATCGACGTAGCCCGACTGATAACGCAGCGAGCAGTTCAGCATATCGAAGAAAATACGGACGCGCGATTTTCCGCTGCGCTGTGCGACGAATCTGACGTTCTCGCCGAACGCGCCGAAATTCATATTTTTGACTCTTTGCAGATAATATTTGATCTTTCCCATTTTTGAGACCTCTTTTTTCAACAAATTTATACGATATCCCGAATAATAGTATATCACCGTTCGTCATATTTGTCAATAGCGGCGGAAGAAAACGTAAAGGACGGAGACGATTTTCGTCTCCGTCCGTTTATTATACCGTTTTTCTTTCGGAAGCATTCGAAAGATCGAGGGAAAACGCGGTCCCGACGCATACGCGGCTCTCGACCGCGACCGGAATGCGCAGAAGATCCGCCGATTTCTTGCAGAGGTACAGACCGAGTCCGCTCGAGCGCTTGTCGAGGCGTCCGTTTTCGCCCGTGAATCCCTTTTCGAAGATCCGCGGCAGATCCTCCGGCGCGATCCCGATGCCCGTATCGGCGATCTTCAGGATATCGCCCTCCAAAATGATCGAAACGGAGCCCGACGGCGTATATTTGATCGCGTTCGACAAAAGCTGCTCAAGGATGACCGCAAACCATTTCTTGTCCGTGACGATCGTTTTGTCCGTGCCGTCGTAGAAGAGGCGCAGTTTTTTCAGAACGAACAGCTGCGCGAATTTGCGGATCGACTCGCGGATCAGCTCGTCGAGCGGGTACGCTTTCACGACGAGATCCGTGCTTTCGCTGCCGAGGCGGATATACGAAAGCACCATATCGACGTACTGCTCGATGCGGAAGAGCTCCGCTTCGTATTCGCTTGCCTTTTCGGTATTTCCGAGTTCCATTCTGAGAACGGCGATCGGCGTTTTGATCTGATGCACCCACGCCGTATAGTAATCGATCTCCTCGCGGCGCGCGTTTTCGCATTCGTTTCTCTGAAGGATCAGTTCGTTTTTGAGGCGTGTGAGCGCCTCATAACAGTCTTTTTCGGTAAGCGTTCCGGCGGGCGGAAGCTCGTTTCCCGAAAGGATCGCACCGAGCAGGCGCTCTCTTCTGCGGGATTTCGAAAATTCGCACGCGCAGAAGACGCAGAAAGCGGCAATCCCAAGCACGGCAGCGATCACGAAAGCGTACAAAAACGGCTCGATCGGAAGATCGTACAGCCAAAAGACGGCGATCGATACCAAGAACGACGCCAAGAGCGCGAAAAACGCCGCACGGCACTTTTTCAGCGCGTCGAAAAACACTTCTCTTTTCCGTTTCATCGCGCCGTATACCCGATCCCCGGCTTCGTGACGATGAGGTCGGCAAGTCCCAGATCCTCAAGCTTCTTTCTGAGGCGCGCGACGTTCACGGTCAGCGTGTTTTCCTCGACGTAAAGATCGTTCTGCCAGAGTCTCGTCATCAAAGCGTCCCTTGAGACGATCTTTTCCTTGTTTTCGAACAGTACTTCGAGGATGCGGAATTCGTTTTTCGTGAGTTCGATCCGCCGATCCCCGAACGAGAGCGTCGCGTTCTTGAGATCGAGGATCGCGCCGCGCACGGATAAGACCGGCGCGCGCTCCCCGATCTCGTAGGTGCGTCTGAGAAGCGCCTGCACCTTCGCCGACAAAACCATCGGATCGACGGGTTTGGCGATGAAATCGTCCGCGCCCATATTGATCGCCGTTACGATATTCATATTCTCGGACGCCGACGAGATGAAAATGATCGGCACGCTCGAAAATCTGCGGATCTCCCCGCACCAATAGAATCCCGTATAGAACGGAAGCAGGATATCGAGCAGGGCGATCTGCGGCGAAAGATTCTTGCATTCGTCCGCGATCTTCATAAAGTCCTGCGCGACGATCGCCTCGTTGCCGTAGGCTTCGAGCTGCTTTTTCATCGCGTTTGCAAGCGCCGCGTCGTCCTCGACGATCAGAATCCGGTACATAGTGCCTCCTAATAGACGATTTTATAGTAGGTTTTGGCGGTCAATTTATAGATGAGCGCGTAGACCGCCGCGAATGCGACGTACACGATCACGCACCATTTTGCGAACATGAAAGCGTTATCGAGCAGAAGCACCGACATCAGTTTCGTGATGATCGGATACGCAAACGCGACGTGGATCCCCGCCGTCAAAAGCGGCAGGAAAAAGACGAGCAGGATCTGACTGCGGATCGTGTTCTTTACCTCGCGTTCGGTCATTCCGATCCTCTGCATAATCTGATAGCGCTGCCTGTCCTCGTAACCCTCCGAGATCTGCTTATAGTAGATGATGAGAACGGTCGCGAAGAGGCAGACGAGCCCGAGCAGGACGCCGAGAAACAAAAGCGTTCCGTACATACCGTAAAGATTCTCCCGCGCTTCCCAGAAAGAATCCGCGATCACCGAATAAGAGATCTGCCCCTTTTCTTCGATATAGGCGTAAACGGTGTCGTAGACGTCGTTCGTGAAGCGGCTGCCGACTTCGAGCGCTTTTTCGCGGTTTTCAAAAACGACGCAGTAGCGATTCTGCATTTCGGACGCGTTATAGCCGTACGCTTGCTTCTGGATCTCGTAGATCTCGTCAAAAGTCTCGTCCGAAACGACCATTCCGAAGCAGTTGACGGTGACGAGGTTCGATCTGATCGGGAAATACGAGAGTTCCTTCACAACGGCATATTTTTCATCGGAAAGCGTGAAATATTCGTCTCCGAATTTCGCCTTTACGTTATACGGGCAGACGGCGACCTCGTTTTTACCGAGTCCGAGCACATTTCCGCCGAATCTGACGTAAGTTTCTTCCGTAATGAACAGGATATTGCAGATTCCGGAAAGATCCTGCTCCTGTGCGACCGATTCGCGGTCCGTGATGAGGATCCCCGGCTTATGGCTGAACGTGACGTCGAAATATTTCTGCGAAAAACCCTCTTTGACTTTGAGTCCGTTCTTTTCGGCGCACTCGCCGACCGTTTTGACGAGCAAATCCTCCGGATACTTCGAAATGACGCCGTGTTCGTCGTAAAAGACCGTTGAAAGATAGAAATCCTGCGGATAATTCGCTTTGAGAACGGTCTCCGTTCTCGAATAGAGGCAGAAGGTCGACGAGATCATCACGAGAACGCCGGTCGACAGGATCGCGACCGAGGCGAGTCCGACCGCGTTCTGCTTCATTCTGTAAAGAAGTCCCGAAACGGCGGTGACGTGACCCGGTCTGTAATAGTATTTTTCGTTCTTTTTGAGTGCTTTCAGGACGAAAATGCTCCCCGCCGTGAAGAGAAAGTACGTTCCTATGATGACGAGCAGGACCGCCGCGAAGAAAACGAGGATGGCTTCGAGCGGATTTTTCGTCGTCAGCGAGATGAAATAGCCGCCGCCGAGCGACAAAACGCCGAGGATAAGCAGCACCCATTTGATCTTCGGCTCCTTTTCGCCCGTCTTATCGCCGTTCAGAAGCTCGACCGGCTTCAACTTCCCGATCGATAAGCAGTTGACGAGATACGCGAAGGCGTCGATCCCGAAAAAGATGAGTCCCGAGGGAACGATCGTTTTCGGCGTGATGAAATAGAATCCCGCGACGATCTCAGCCTTCAAAAGCTTGCAGATCGCGAGCGAGGACAGTTTATAAAAGAGCACGCCGAAGAGGAGTCCCGCCGCGATCGAAACGACGCTCGACACGAGCGATTCGTGGAACAAAACGCGCAGAACGTGCTTCTTTTCCATGCCGAGCACGTTATAAAGTCCGAATTCCCTCTTTCTCTGACGCATGAGAAAACTGTTGGTATAAAGCATCAGAACGGCGGACAGAAGCCCTATGATGACGGCGCCCATCCACATGAACGTGGGCAGGTAGCTGCCGCCTTTGACCTCCGAGAGCCGCTTATCGCACGCGAGGGTAAAAATGATGTAAAAGCAGGCGAGAAGTCCCGTCTCGGCGAGAATGCGCGGGATGAAGAAGCGGTAATTCTTTTTGATATTGCCGATGGCGAGTTTCCGGCAGATCTCCGTTTTCATCGTTCACCGCCTCCGCTTTTGAGGATCGTCAGCATATCGGAGATCTTCTTATAGAGCTGATCGTTGTCCGCGTCACCGCGATAGATCTGATGGAAAATGACGCCGTCGCGTATGAAAAGCACGCGGTTCGCGTGCGAAGCGGCGTCCACGGAGTGCGTGACCATCAGAACGGTCTGCCCTCTTTCGTTGATCTCTCCGAAGACCTTCAGAAGCTCGGACGAAGAGGCGGAATCGAGCGCGCCCGTCGGCTCGTCCGCGAGCAGGAGCTTCGGATCGGTGATCAGTGCGCGTGCGACCGCCGCGCGCTGCTTCTGTCCGCCCGAGATCTCGTAGGGATATTTATCGAGAACGTCGGTAATGCCTATTCTTTCGGCGATCTCTTCCGCCGTCACGCGGATCTCTTTGACGTTCTTTCCGCCGAGCACCAGCGGCAGGTAGATATTGTCGCGCAGCGAGAACGTATCGAGCAGATTGAATTCCTGAAAGACAAAGCCGAGATTTTCGCGTCTGAAGAGCGCAAGATCGTTGTCTTTGAGATTTGCGGTGTCCTGCCCGTCGAGCAGGACGGTGCCGCCCGTCGGCTTATCGAGCGCCGCTAAAATATTGAGCAGCGTCGTCTTGCCGGAGCCGGATTCGCCCATAATGGCGACGTATTCCCCGTCTTCGACGGTGAACGTGACGTCCTTGAGCGCCTTAACCTCGGCGCCGCCGGATCTTCCCGTGTAAGTTTTTTTCAGATGTCTGACATCAAGTATTGCCATGACCTTTGACCTCCGTATATTTGATGCCTCCATTATACCGTACGCACGGGGCTTTCGCAATCGGATCGTGTGACAATCGGGCACTTTATTGTGACATTTTTGAAAGGTTTTCCCGGCGTTCGAGGTTGTCTGTCTCTATGATAACCGACTTTTTACGGATTGTCAAGGATTTTCGGGCAAAACGCGGTTGAACTCTGTACACGCGAGCGGGGTTCGTTCGTTCGCACCGCTCGCTTTGATTGCGCTCGCTTGCGGCAATCCGCCGTGCGGGATTGCGGTACACGTTCGCGCTCGGTGATTCGTGCCAAAAAGAGGGGCATCCAAAAGGATGCCTTGATCCGTTGGGGTTGAACTCTGTACACGCGAGCGGGGTTCGTTCGTTCGCACCGCTCGCTTTGATTGCGCTCGCTTGCGGCAATCCGCCGGGCGGATTGCGGTACACGTTCGCGTTCGGTGATTCGTGCCAAAAAGAGGGGCATCCAAAAGGATGCCTTGACCCGTTGGGGTTTAACTCTGTACACGCGAGCGGGGTTCGTTCGTTCGCACCGCTCGCTTTGATTGCGCTCGCTTGCGGCAATCCGCCGGTCGGATTGCGGTACACGGTCGCGCTCGGTGATTCGTGCCAAAAAGAGGGGCATCCTTTTGGATGCCCATCTTTTTGGCAGGGATGACAGGGGTTGAACCTGTACTATAGGAGTCAAAGTCCTGTGTGCTGCCGCTACACCACATCCCTTTACGCCCGCTCATTATAACACAAGCGGGCGGGACTGTCAAGTCCCATACGACGATTTTATCGCGTAAATTCATTTTCGAGAAGGTCGATCCGCGCTTTCGATACTACGCTGACCTCGATTTCCCCGTTTCCGTCGAGCGCTTCGGGCGGGATTCGCGCGAAAAGAACCTCTTTCGCGGCATCCGACGTTCCCGTTTCCGTATTTTGGCGGATCTTGTTGTTCCGCTCGCGGTCCCAGACGGCGAAAAGCGTGCCGTCCGGCTTTTCGATCAGTTCGGGATACGAAACGCGGGCGCGCTTGTCGAGCGTGAGGGCGGGTCTGAAATCGTTTCCATCTTCGGAAAGCCACAGGCGGAGTCCCGTGCGTTTCCCGGGATCGACGCTCGTGACCATCGCGACCCTGCCGTCTCTCAAATTGATCGCGCAGGGACGCTCCGATGCGCCTTTATAAAACGGCTCGGGGATGCTCCACGTTTTTCCGTCGTCGTGCGAAACGGCACGTTCCGCGACGGGATCGCGCTGTCGGAGCAGTACGGCGACCGCGCCGTCTTTCGTCTGATAAAATTCCGGCTCGTCGAAATTGCGCACTCCGTGTCTGCCGGGGCAGCGAACGGGATTAAGCGTCTTTCCCTTGTCGTCGGAGACGTAAAATTCGTAATGATCGCGCGGGGACGCGACGTACGACGGATAAAACCACCGCCCCGTTTCCGACACGAACGGGCGGTTGCGCATAACGCCGTTGAAGAGTACGCGCACCTCGCCGAAGACGAGTTCGTCGGCGTCCGGATCGTCGCAGACCGCTTCAAGCTGCCTGTTCTGCCCTTCGAGCAGATGATAAGGCGATTCGTTTTCCATGTCGAAACGCTCGGCGTAAGCCGGTATGGGGAGCCCTTCCACGTACGGCGATTCGACCCACAAAAGGTGGAGTTTGCCGTCGGGATCGATCCAGAACTGCGTTTCCATGTGCCGAAGGCGCTTTTCGGGAATGCTTTCGAGGACGAGAACGGGGTCCGACCACGTCTTTCCGTCGTCGTCGCTGATCTGCGCGATCCCGCAGTTGCGGGGATCCGGCTCAAGGATGCCGCCGCTCATATAGCCGAGGAAGAGGCGGCCGCCGCGCGTACGCGCGATCGAGGGAACGCCCTGCCACGCGCGGTGGTATTCGGAATACTGTTCTTGGGGATCAAGGATCGCGCCTTCGTAATCAAGAACGGATATCTTCATTTTTTGTGTTCCTTTCGGTACGTTTTCGGACGTTTTGGGGAGGATGCCGCATTTTGCGGGCGGTTCGGAACGAGACAGTTTTTCCCGCTGCCGATGAGATCTGTCCTGCCGGCGGCGATCAGCGCTTTTCTGACCGTCTCGGCGTTTTCGGGACGGTTATACTGCAGAAGCGCGCGCTGGAACTGCTTTTCCCGATAAACTTTCGCGACGTAAACCTTTTTCATCGTGAAGGGATCGATGCCCGTATAGTACATCACCGTCGAGGCGGTGCCCGGCGTCGGGTAGAAATCCTGCACCTGCTCGGGACTGTATCCGCCCTTTTTCATATAAAGCGCGAGTTCGATCGCGTCGTTGAGCGTCGACCCCGGATGGCTCGAAATGAGGTACGGAATGAGATACTGCTCCTTGCCCATGCTCTTCGTGAGCTCGAAGAAGCGCTCCTTGAAGCGGTTGTAGACCTCGATGTGGGGCTTGCCCATATAGGCAAGAACCGCGTTCCGACAATGCTCGGGCGCGACCTTCAGCTGTCCGCTGACGTGATCGCGGACGAGTTTCTTGAAGAACGTCTCGTCGTTGTCGTAAACGAGGTAATCGAAGCGGATGCCGGAGCGGATGAACACTTTTTTGACGCCCGGAACGCTCTCGACGCGCCGGAGAAGCTCGACGTATTCGGAGTGATCGACCTTGAGATTCGGACACGGCTTCGGCGCAAGACACTTCCGGTCGGGACAGACGCCGTATTTCAGCTGCTTTTCGCACGCGGGATAGCGGAAATTGGCGGTCGGACCGCCGACGTCGTGGATATATCCCTTGAATCCCGGCATTTTCGTCAGAATTTCCGCCTCTTTTACGACGGATTCGATGCTTCTCGAACGTACGCTTCTCCCTTGATGGA
>JAZLHQ010000109.1:0-8720 GCA_045616925.1 Eubacteriales bacterium
TCGAGGAACTTCTGAATGTCGGCGGTAAAGCTCGTGTGAGAAGTCATCATCGTGACTTCGATGTCGACGCCAAGCTTGGATTCGATCTTGCGGTTGCGGTCGAAGAGCAGGTCGTCGACTGCGTCGCCGCTCTTTTCGTCACACTCAACTGCACGTGCCGCGAGACACTGCGGGTCTTTGGAAGAGTCCGCGATGACGAAGCGGATCAACTGACCGTCGAAGTTGACGCCGTCAAACTTCTTGTAGTAATCGTCGTCACCGACGTTGATGTCGCCGGGGTCGTCGTTTTTCTTCTTCGCGCAGGCGGAAAGAATCGCCGCGAAAGAAAGAAGCATGGCAACAACAAGGATAAAGCCAATAATCTTTTTCATATTTCCTCCTATATTCTGAAAAACATTCAGAATTTTCTTCCGCCATAATACCACTTTTTTACCGATTTGTCAAGTGCGGCAGGAAATCTTTCAGCAAAATTGTAAAGGTGTACAATTTGGAAAAGCTCAAATTGTACACCTTTACTATATCAAATTTTCGGTACGCTCAAAGCGTTAATCCATATACCCTTTGGCGCACAAAAGTTCGGCGATCAGAACGGCTCCGCCCGCAGCTCCGCGCAGCGTATTATGGGATAGCCCGACGAATTTATAGTCGAACACGCCGTCGGGACGCAGTCTGCCGACGCTGACGCCCATTCCTTTGTAAAGATCACGGTCAAGGGCTGCCTGCGGACGGTTTTCCTCGCGGAAATAGGTAATGAAATGCTCGGGTGCGCTCGGCAGATGAAGTCTCTGCGCTTCGCCTTCATAATTGTCCCAGCAATCGATGATTTCCTCCATCGAGGGCTTTTTCCTGAAGGAAATGAACACGCACGCGGTGTGGCCGTCCGTCACGGGAACGCGGATGCACTGCGACGTAATGACGGGGCTTTCCGCGCTGACGATATGGTCGCCTTCAATGCGTCCCCAGATCTTGAGCGGCTCTTTCTCGGTCTTCTCTTCCTCGCCGGAGATCAGCGGGATGATATTGTCGACCATTTCGGGCCATTCGCGGAAGGTCTTGCCGGCGCCGGAAATCGCCTGATAGGTCGTTGCGAGAACGGTCGTCGGCTCGTATTTGAGAAGTGCCGTGATCGGTCCCACGAAGCTCTGGATCGAGCAGTTCGGTTTGACGGCGATGAATCCGCGGGTCGTGCCGAGTCTCTTTCTCTGCGTTGGAATGATTTCGAGATGCCGGTCGTTGATCTCGGGGATCACCATCGGGACGTCGTGAGTCGAACGATGCGCGGAGTTGTTGGAAACGACGGGAATCTCCGCTTTCGCGTAAGCGGTCTCGAGATCGCGGATCTCGCTCTTCGGCATATTGACCGCGCAGAAGACGAAATCGACGAGCGGTTTGATCGCATCAATATCGGATGCGTCAACGACCTTCATATCGGCGAATTTTGCGGGGATATCCGTTTTCATCTTCCATCTGCCCTCAACGGCTTTCGCGTAAGGAAGTCCTGCGGAGCGCCCGCTTGCGGCGAGGACCGTGACCGTGAACCACGGGTGATTTTCAAGCAGCGTCAAAAAGCGCTGGCCGACCATACCGGTCGCACCGACGACACCGACGCGATAGTTCTTTTTCATATAGCATTTCCTTTCTGCTGATCGACAGTATGCCGAACAAATTTCGACGAACGTCCGATCCGACCGACGAATTTTCTGATATTATAACGCAAGCGAAGGCGTTTGTCAAGCAAAATTTATTTTATTAAAATAATTTATACTATACGCGCAGAAACTCTTGACATTTTGGATGAAATATTGTAAAATATCATAAATATAAACGATGGTGGAAGTTTGTCCGTCAGCGTACCGAAAAGGGATTTTGCGAATGAAAAGTATGACTGCGTTCGGCAGAGCCGTCAAAAATGCCGAAAACAAAAACATAACGGTTGAAATGAAGAGCGTCAACAGTCGCTTTCTCGATCTTTCGATCCATCTTCCCCGCGCGTATTCGTTCCTTGAAGACCGCGTCCGCGCGTTCGTCTGCGAACGTGTCAAGCGAGGAAAGGTCGACGTCGGTATTTCCGTTGAAACGATCAGCAGTACGGATACCGTTCTGAAGCTCGACGAAGGATACGCGAAGCAGTACGTTGCGGCGCTTTATGAATTGCGCGACAAATACAAACTCAGAGACGACGTTTCCGTCATGAAAGTCGCCGAGAATCGCGATCTCTTCATCACGAGCGCCGAAGATGATTCAGACACGATCTTCGACGAACTGCTCCCCGTTCTGAAAGAAGCACTCGATCAATTTGAAACGGTCGCGCTCAACGAGGGCAAAAATCTTTGCGAAGATCTGAAGCGCAAACGTCTCTTCATTCTCGAAAACGTTGAAAAGATCGCCGAGAAGAGCGAGCAGTGCATCTCCGGCTATCGCGACAAACTCGAAGCGCGCATCAGAAAGATCCTCGACGACCATGATATGCAGGTAGACGAAAACCGGTTACTGACCGAATGTGCGATCTACGCCGACCGCGTGTCGATCGACGAAGAACTCGTTCGCTTAAGAAGTCACATAGACGCGATGCTCCGTTTCCTCGAAGCGGACGGCCAGAACGGCAAGAATCTTGACTATCTCGTACAGGAAATGAACCGCGAAGTCAATACGATCGGCTCTAAATGTATGGACGCCGAGATCGCGCAGATCGTCGTTTCGCTCAAGAACGAGATCGAAAAGATCCGCGAACAGGTTCAGAATCTCGAATAAATGAAGGAGACAGTATGTCTGCATTTTTCAACATCGGTTACGGCAATCTCGTTTCCGGCGACAGGATCGTAGCGGTTCTCTCCCCGACCGCGGCTCCCGTCAAACGTCTCGTCGGGCAAGCACTCGAAGCGGGTCTCCTGCTTGACGCTTCCTGCGGAAAAAAGACGGAATCCGTGATCGTAACGGACTGCAAGTTCGTCGTGTTGTCGGCGCTGACGCCGTCGGCGATCGAAGCGATCCTCAATTCTCACGAAAACGCACAAAATTCGTAATTTTGCGAACATATCGCAGCACATAGAGAGGTTATATTTTTTATGGACTTATCAAAACAAGGCATTCTTCTCGTCCTGTCGGGTCCTTCCGGCGCAGGAAAAGGAACGGTCGTCAACAACATCCTCGCAAGGCAGGATGATTACGTCCTGTCGGTTTCGGATACGACGCGCGCTCCCCGTCCCGGCGAGATCGACGGCGTTCACTACAATTTCATCACGAACGAAGAATTCGCCGCCAAGATCGAAGCCGACGGCTACCTTGAATACAACTGCTACGGCGGAAATTACTACGGAACGCCGAAAACCGCCGTCGAGAACAAACTTGAAGAAGGACTCAACGTCATTCTTGAGATCGACGTCAACGGCGGCACGCAGATCCGCAGCAAAGTGTCGGATTGCGTACGCATTATGATCCTTCCGCCGGATCCCGAAAGCCTTGAAGCGCGTCTGCGCGGCAGAAATACGAGTACCGAAGAAGACCTCAAGTACCGTCTTGAACGCGCCAAAGAAGAGATTTCCTACTTTGAAAGCTACGATTACGCCGTGATCAACGAGGACGGCAGGAGCGACGACGCCGCTCTCGAAGTCATCACGATCATCGACGCCGAAAAACATAAAACAAGCCGCAATTTACAAATTCCCGATTCATTCCAAAACGATCATTAAACAAGGAGATATACGAAATGATTAAACCGTCTGTTACCGAACTTTCCAAAGGAAAATACAACCGTTACACGCTCGTTATGGCTGTCGCAAAGGGTGCGCGCATCGTCACCGACGATTACTGCGAGCAGAGAGCTATCGCCGAAAAAATGATTGCCAACAAGGAGACCGATAAGCCGCTGTCCGCGCTCATCAGCCCGGAATACCGCAATGAAAAAGCGGTCAAGACCGCGATCAACAAGATCTACGACGGCGAATTCGCCATTTCGAACGCTCCCGAAGCGGACGGAACGCTCAAGAGCGAAACGAAATAATCCGTTTTCAAAATATCTGGAAGGAGCATAGTCGTGAGTTACTGTATTGTCGGTGTGCATTTGCTTTCGCTGCCATTTCATGCGGACAAGGAGTACTCTTACTATGTTCCTTTTGCTTTGCAGAATGAGCCGAAGCGCGGATCTTTGGCAGTCGTTCCCTTCGGCGGCGCAAACAAACGACTGAGCGCCGTCGTTTCGCGCGTTTACGAATCCGAAAGCATAGAGAATCTGAAACCGGTTTTGTCGTTCAATTCTTACGTCAGTCTGACCGAAGAAGAGATAAAGCTCTGCGAATTCTTGGCACGGCATTATTTCTGCTCGGTCGGTGACGCCGTTCGGTCGATCCTGCCTCCCGGAATACTGACAAATATTTCCTGTTTTTACCGTCTTTCCGGAAAAGCGGTCAAGGATCAGGTATCCGAAGACGCTTACCGCATCATGGATCTTCTCTTCCGTGATAACGAACTGAGCGACGAAAAACTGCTCAAATCCGCGGGGATCGCCGCGTACGGCGCGCTCGAGGAACTGATTGCCAAAGGAATCGTTGAGCGTATCGAAAAGCAAGTCAAGCCGACGAATGAAAAAGTCACGGAGACCGTCGATCTTGCGATCACGGAGGAAGAATATCTTGCCCTGCATCTGAGAGGCGCTCGCCAGACGGCGATCGTCAACCATCTGCACGATTACGGCGCGTCGACTTTGAACGAACTGAAAGACGTTCTGAAAGTGACCCGCGCGCATCTCAATCCGCTCATTGAATCCGGCATAGTCAAAATCGAAAAAGAGCCGAACTGGAGAGGGCTTTCCGACGTTCCCGTGATCGAAAAACGCGACGAGCTCTCCGAAAGTCAGACGAGAGCGCTTAACGAAATCTGCGCGCACCTGACGGGCAAACCCGAAGCGGTACTCTTTCACGGCGTGACCGGAAGCGGAAAGACGCAGGTCATGATGCGCGTGATGGATAAGGTGCTTGCAAGCGGCAGACAGGTCATTATGCTCGTTCCCGAGATCGCGCTGACCCCGCAGACGCTGCAAAGATTCAGATCCGTCTACGGCAACCGGATCGCCGTATGCCACTCTTCCCTGTCAGCGGGCGAACGATACGACGCATGGCGAAGAATGAAGAACGGCGAAGCGGATATCTGCATCGGTACGCGCTCGGCAATATTCGCGCCGTTTGACAATCTCGGTCTGATCGTCATCGACGAGGAACACGAACACACATACAAATCCGAGCAGACGCCGCGGTATAACGCGAAAGAAGTCGCGAGCTTCCGATGCGGCTGCCACAACGCGATGCTGTTGCTTGCGTCGGCGACACCGAGCATCGAAAGTTACTACAAAGCGAAGACCGGCGTTTACACGCTCGTTGAACTGAACGAGCGATACGGAAACGCGATCCTACCGAACGCAATGATTGCGGATCTCAAACTCGACCGAAAGAACGGATCTGCGTCGCCAATCGGAATGCTTCTGAAGCAAAACCTTGAATCAGTTCTTGAAAACGATAAGCAGGCGATTTTCTTTATCAACCGGCGCGGATACAGCAATTTTCTGACGTGTCCTTTGTGCGGAGAAAGCGTCACTTGCCCGCACTGCAGCGTCGCGATGACGCATCATACCAAAAAATCAAGACTCCAGAACCATTTGCCGTACAATGAATTTCTGATGTGCCACTACTGCGGATATACGGTTCCGGTTCCCGACAAATGTCCTTCCTGCGCAAGCGGAAAACTGACGTTCGTCGGTTACGGTACGCAGAAAGCGCAGGAAGCGCTTGAAAACGATTTTGAAGGCATCCGAACGCTCAGGATGGACGCCGACACGACTACCTCTCGCTACGATTTCGACAATATTCTGACCGATTTCCGTCAAAGAAAAGCGGACGTTCTGATAGGCACGCAGATGGTGACGAAGGGACACGATTTTCCCGCTGTCACGCTCGTCGGCGTTCTGCTCGCGGACGCTTCCCTGTATATGGACGACTACCGCTCAAACGAGAGAACGTTTTCACTGATCACGCAGGTGATCGGTCGTGCGGGGCGCGCAGACGATCAGGGCTGCGCAGTCATTCAGACGTACAATCCCGAGCATCCCGTGATACTGAAAGCAGCGGCACAGGATTATAAAGCGTTCTACGAGGATGAGATCCGGACGAGAAAAACGCTCGTTTTCCCTCCGTTCTGCGATATCGCGATGATCTCCTTCTCGTCCGAAGACGAAACCGAGCTTGCAAACGCCTGCGTTTCATTCTCTAATGCCTGCAGAAACGCCCTCGCGAACGAATATAACGACGTTGCGATGTCGATCTTCGGACCCTTTGAAGCGCCCATTTACCGAATCAACGAAACGTACCGCAAGCGGCTCATCATCAAATGCAAGAACAACGCAAGAACGCGCGAAATGCTCTCAAAAATCATTATGGATTTTACAAAATTCGTCAAAAAACACGTAACGGTTTCGGTAGATATGAACCCGAACACCGTTTGACCGAACCGAAGAAAGGATATATACGATGGCAAAATTATTCATAGTCAAACAAGGGGATCCCGTTCTCCGAAAAACTTCAAGAGTCGTGACCGAGATTTCTCCGCGGATCCTCACTCTGCTCGACGATATGGCAGAAACGATGCGCGACGCCGACGGCGTCGGACTCGCCGCCGTTCAGGTCGGCGTTTTGCGCAGGATCGTCGTTGTCGAATGTGCCCCCGGTGAACTTTACGAACTGATCAATCCCGTGATCGTTGCATCCGAAGGATCGCAGACCGGAACAGAGGGATGCCTCTCTCTCCCCGGCAAGTGCGGTATCGTTGAACGCCCTATGAAAGTGACCGTTGAAGCGACCGACAGAAACGGAAACCGCTATTCCGTAACGGGAGAAGGACTGCTTGCACGCTGCCTCTGCCACGAGATCGATCATCTCGACGGTATTCTCTATCCCGACGTTGCCGAGCGTATGCTCACCCGCGCCGAAATGAAAGAAATGTACGAAGAGGACGACGAATGAACAAAACACGCATTCTTTTTATGGGAACACCCGATTTCTCCGTACCTTCTCTGAAAGCCCTTGCAAACGAATTCGACGTGATCGGTGTCGTCACGCAGACCGACAAGCCGCGCGGAAGAGGAAACGCGGTGATCCCGTCTCCCGTGAAAATCGCCGCCAACGAACTCGGCATCCCGGTTTATCAACCGCAGACTTTTAAGGATTTCGCATTTGAATCCGAGCTGAAAACGATCGATCCCGATCTGATCGTCGTCGTCGCCTACGGCAAAATTCTGCCCGAATACGTATTGAATTATCCGAAACTCGGATGCGTCAACGCGCACGGCTCCCTGCTTCCCGCATACAGAGGCGCGGCTCCGATGCAGCGTGCAATTATGGAAGGCGCCGAGAAAACAGGCATTACGACGATGTATATGGCAAAAGGCCTTGACACCGGCGATATGCTTGAAAAAGCGGAATACGTGATCGGCGAAAACGACAATTTCGAAACGGTGCACGACGCGCTCGCGGCTATTGCCGCAAATCTTCTGATCTCAACCTGTCACAAGCTCGAAAACAACGAGATCATTCCAGAAAAGCAGGACGATTCTTTCGCGACCTACGCCGCAAAGATCGAAGACGAAGACTGCAGGATCGATTTTCATAAAGGAACGAAAGAGATCCACGACCGGATAAGAGGTCTTTCCCCGACGCCGCTTGCATTCTGCATCCTCAACGGCTCCGTTCTGAAAATCACTTCCGCATACGTATCGGAATACAGGCAGGATATCAACGCCGTTCCCGGAACTGTTTACGAACTCAAAAAGAACGGCATCTTCGTCGTCACCGGAGACGGTGTTCTCGCGATCACGGGCGTTCTGCCGACCGGCAAAAAACGCATGAGCGCAGCCGATTACATCAACGGCAGAAAGATCAAAGTCGGAGATCTTTTGTTATGACGAACGTCCGGAACGCCGTTTACAATACGCTCGTTGTTTCTGAAAACGATGGGAAATTCGCAAATCTCGCCCTAAACGCGGCTTTTGAAAAATATCCTGCGATGGATAATTCCGAAAAAGCGTTCTTTACGGCGCTGTTTTACGGCGTTACCGAGCGTCTGATCACGCTCGACTATTTCATCGAAACCTACACGCAGAAAAAAATCACGCGTCTCGATCAGTCGGTACGGACGATTTTGCGTATGGGCATATACGAGATCGTATATCTTTCAACCCCCGATCACGCCGCCGTCAATGAATGCGTCAAATTGTCGTCCCGCTACGCGTCGCGAGCGAAGGGTTTTATCAACGCTGTCTTAAGACGAGTGTCAGCCGAAAAAGATCGTCTCCCGATGCCCGATCCGAACGTCGACGTTATTCGATACGACAGCGTTCTTTACGCGCTACCCGAGTGGATCTGCAAGTCTCTTCTGACGGATTATCCCGAAAACGCGTGTCGGATTATGGATTGTTCCACGTTGAACAAAGCGATCACGCTCAGGGTCAACACCATGAAAACGACTGCCGAAAAATTGTCGGGCGAAGTGAACGGAAGAATATCCGAACACGTTCAAACGGCGGTGATCACGGATCTGCCCGTATCGAAGCTCAAATGTCTTGAACGCGGAGACGCCTTCGTGCAGGACGAGGCTTCGCAGATCGAAACCGTCGCGCTTGACGCAAAGCCCGGAATGACCGTCGTTGACGTCTGCGCCTGCCCCGGAGGAAAATCGTT
>JAZLHQ010000110.1:0-4654 GCA_045616925.1 Eubacteriales bacterium
TCATCGCCTGACCCGTTTCGATCGGCGTACCGAATTTTGAATCAAGTTCGCCCGTATTGATGGCTTTCAGCGTATGGCAGTCGATATTGGGCGTGATGCGAAGAAGCACGCGCTGACGAATTCCTTTTTCACCCGCGAAACGGTCGAGCGCTTCGAGTTCCTCAAATGAGTCCACCACAAACTCGCCGATCCCCGCGTCAAGCGCCTTGATTATATCCTCGTCGGTCTTGTTGTTGCCGTGGAAGCAAGCGTTCACGAGCGGAAATCCCGCCTTCATCGCCGTATACATTTCGCCGACTGAAACGACGTCAACGTGCATACCTTCCTCAGCCATAATGCGGTAAATTCCCTTGAAGGAAGGCGCCTTGGAAGCGTAGTGAACGCAGCTCTCGCCGCCGAAATATTTCTTCATCGCGCGCATATAAAGCCGGCAGCTTTCACGCACGGTCGGCTCGTCGATCAGATAGAGCGGCGTGCCGTATTTTTCGGCAAGTGCGACCGTGTCGCATCCGCCGAGAGTCAGATGTCCTTTTTCATTGATATCATAGCAAGGGTGAAGCATCGAATTATCCTCTGTTCGTTAAAGTTAGTTTATGAAAGAAGCGCGAAGATCGCGGAGATCACGTCGTCTCTGCCCTCTTTTTTGAGGGCGGAAAACGGAATGATCGGACAATCCTTCAAAAGCGGATCTTTCCGCATTTTTTCGATCATCGCTTGTCTTTCGGTCTTATTCGGTTTATCGGCTTTGGTGGCAACGACTGCGTACGGAATCTTCCGTGCCGACAAATATGAAAGCATCTGCATATCGTCCGCGGTCGGTCCGACCTTCAGATCGACGAGCTGCAGAACTGCCTTCGGTCTCTCGTCGGCTGCGGTAAAATAGCCGTCGGTCAGCGACGACCATTTCGCCTTATCCTCCGCCGTACGTTTCGCAAACCCGTATCCGGGAAGGTCAACGAGATAAAACGCGCGGTCGATCCGGTAGAAATTGACGGTGATCGTCTTGCCCGGCGAGCCGCTGACGCGTGCGAGTGCCTTGCGGCAAATGAGCGTATTGATGAGAGAGCTTTTACCGACGTTCGATCTGCCGGAAAGGGCAATCTCCGGCAGATTATCACGCGGAAACTGTGAAGAAAGTCCAGCAGTGATCAAAAGCTCCGCTTTGGTCATATCTATTTTCATAACGACGTCCCGATCATCAGATTCTCGCGTGATCCGCGATCTTCGCGCTGCCCGAAATGACGGAAAGCAGTTCCGAAAAATCTTTTTCCGCATTATCCGGCATGACGAGCGCGTGGGCGAGTACCTGATCAATATTTTCGCAGAACACGAATTCGAGCGAATTCTTGATGAAATCGTCGAGTTTTTCATAGTCCTGACGGTTTTCTTCGGGCACTAGAACGGTTTTGACACCCGCTTTGTATGCCGCCATCGTCTTTTCACGCAAACCGCCGATCGGAATGATCTTGCCGCGCAGCGTGATCTCGCCGGTCATGGCGATATCGGATCTGACCGGATAGGAGCCGAGCGCACTGACGAGTACCGTCACGAGCGTAACGCCCGCGCTCGGTCCGTCCTTCGGCACGGCGCCTTCGGGAAAATGAACGTGCAGATCGAGTTTCTTGTGGAACTCGGGATCAATACCGTATTTCGCGGCTCTCGCACGCACGAGACTCATCGCGATCTGCGCGGATTCCTTCATCACGTCGCCGAGAGATCCGGTGATCTCAAGTTTTCCCGTACCGGGCATCGTGATCGCCTCCGCTTTGAGGAGATCTCCGCCGGCGTCGGTATAAGCGAGCCCGTTGACGACGCCGATTTCGTCCTTTTCGGATACTTTTTCGTCGAGGACGCGTTTGGCGCCGAGATAATCCACGATGTCGGAAGCCTTCAGACGGTAACTCTTCTTTTCGGGATTTTCAAGAAGTTTTCTTGCGGTTTTACGGCAAATCTCCGCGATCCGTCTTTCAAGATTGCGCACGCCCGCTTCGCAGGTATAGTGGTCGATGATCTCGAAAATCGCGGAATCTTCGAAGCGAAGCTGCACCTTGCGCAGACCGTGCTTTTTCAGCTGCTTGCCGATCAGATGGTTCTTCGCGATCGACAACTTTTCAAGTCTGCTGTACGACTTCATCTCGATCACTTCCATACGGTCAAGAAGCGGTCTCGAAACGGTATCGAGCGTGTTGGCGGTCGCTATGAAGAGACAATCAGACAGATCAAACGGAAGCTCGATGAAATGATCGCGGAACGCCTTGTTCTGATCGGGATCGAGAACTTCAAGGAGCGCGGAAGCGGGATCGCCGTGCGCGTCCGTCGTCAGTTTGTCGATCTCATCGAGCAGAATAAGCGGGTTGCGTACGCCTGCGCGCGTGATCGCGTCGATAATTCTGCCGGGCATCGCGCCGATGTAAGTCTTTCTGTGACCGCGGATATCCGCTTCGTCGCGAACGCCGCCGAGGGCGATGCGCACGTACTTGCGCTTGAGGGCTTTCGCTATGGATGCGGCGACGGAGGTCTTTCCGACGCCCGGTGCACCGACGAGGCAGAGGATCTGGTTTTTATCGCTTCCCTGCATCTTGCGCACCGCGATAAACTCAAGGATCCTGTTCTTGATATCGTCCATGCCGTCGTGGTCGTTGTCAAGGATCTTCTTTGCTGCATCGAGATCGGTCGAATCCTCGGTCGTCTTATTCCACGGCAATTCGAGGCACGCGTCGAGATAACTGCGGATGACGTTGCTCTCGGGGGACGCATACGGCAGTTTTGCCAACTTTTTTGTCTCTTTAATCAGTTTTTCGCCCGCTTCTTCGGGAAGTTCGGCTTTTTCGATACGGTCAAGGTAATCGTTGATCTCTTCGTCGTATTCCTCATCCTCGCCGAGTTCTCTCTTGAGAACCTTGAGTTGCTCGCGAAGATAGTAATCTCTCTGATTTTCTTCGACCTGCTGACGGGTCAGCTTGTGAATATGGAGTTCTTCGTCGAGCATCTTGAGCTGCGTACGCATGAGACGCACGAGAAGAGCAAGCCGGTTGGCGGGATCGAATTCTTCAAGGATCGCGTAACGGTCTCTGAAGAGAGTGAACATCGTGCTTGCGATCAGATCGCAGAACATACCGGGATTCTCTTCTTTGGCGATCGCTTCCTGCACTTCTTTCGGTGCGCGGGGCAGAACCTTCTGCATTTTATTGAGAAGGCGGACGGCTTCTTCGTGATCCCCCTTCATCGCCTCGGTCATATTGTCGGCGACGACTGTCTTGCAGACGACGGTCGCGACCGCGCTCTTGTACGCAAATTTGGCGACTTCCGCGCGGCAAAGCCCCTGCACCGTCAGACGGATCCCTCCGTCGTCGTACTTTTCAACGTCAACGACCTTGCAGACCGTGCCGATGGGAAGCGGACCGTTTTTCTTTTCGCCCTGCACGTAGGTGCAAACGAAAAGATAAGCGTTTTCTTTATATACTTTTTCACAAAGCTCCGCACTTGCTTTGGAGTTTACGTCGAACGCCGTCGGAATGGACGGAAATACGACAACTTCTTCAACGCAAAGCGTCGGAAACATCTGTGTAAGTGCTTTTTCGGTAAATTTCGTCATGGGTATTCCTTCCTACATAGATAATCAGTTTATTATAGCATATCTTCATCGGAAAATCAACACTTTTTATGTCCAATCGGTAAACTCTTTTTCAGATTTCTTTCTTGACTTGTTAAAAAAGCGGGTGTATAATGGAATGGAAATAAACTTTCGGGGGTTTTTATGAAAAAAATCGTTTTCATCGTTCTTGTTTTGACGGCAGTCTGTTTGACGTTCGCCGCATGCAATAACAAAGATCAGGAAAACGGAACGACCGTCTCAACGACCGCTTCAATAGTCACGACCGAAATAGTGACGACCGTTGCTCAGCCCATCGAGGACCTTGAACCGTCCGTTTTTTCGGGAAAAGCCGACAAGACTTGGTACAACGAAAAAAAGACGGAGTTCGTTATCAAGAGCGCCGATCAGTTCATGGGATTTCTGAATCTGCGCGCGGACGATAAAACTTTTGAAGGCAAAACCGTCAGTCTTGCCTGTGACGTGATTCTGAACAAAGGCACGAAGGACGAGATTTTTGCGAAAGGCGCCGCCGCAAATCTTATTCCCCAGCTGAATTCCGCGAACGTATTCAGAGGTACCTTCGACGGACGCGGTCACAGTATCGAAGGCGCTTTTCTCTACTGCTCCAACGCGGGCTTCAAGTCTATGTTCGGAACGCTCGGCAATCATGCCGTCATTAAAGACGTTTCGTTCGTGAACTGCTGCGTTTCGGGTCCGAACGTGGAATCAAAAGTCGGAGTCGCACTGATCGGCACCAAAACGGCGGATTCCGACGCCGAGATCACGTTGTCTGACATTTCCGTCGACTGCATCGTAAAGGAACACGGCGCAGCCGTTTCCTCGATCGGATTTCTGATCGGCCGCGTGGAAGAAGGCAAAAGTATAACGATCAGGAACTGCTCAACGACGGGCAGCGCCGCGATCACCGGCACGAAGCTCGGCGGTTTGATCGGAGAGATCACGGGCAAAAACACGACCGTCGTTCTTGAAAACTGCCAAAACGGCGCGGATCTCACGGCCGCCAAGTATTGCGGCGGTATGATCGGCACCGAACAGGCA
>JAZLHQ010000111.1:0-3080 GCA_045616925.1 Eubacteriales bacterium
AAGTGCCGAGATTGGAGCGCACGAGCAGGGGCTGGGGATCGCTGTCGCTGATGCAGCCGATCGCCGAGGAGCCGCGCATTTCATCGCAGACGTGCTCGAATTTGGTGCGGAACGGCGCGTTCTCGATGTTGTGGATCTCGCGCTGGAGTCCGACCTCCCTGTCGTATGCGCAAATACCGCCGCGGCGCGTTCCGAGGTGCGAATGGTAATCCGTACCGAAGAAGACGTCAAGCATGCAGTCTTCGCGCGAAGTTATACCGAAAAATCCTCCCATGACACGCTCCGGGTCAAGCGAAGAACAGCTCGGAGAGAGTCATCGGTTCGATGTATTTGCCGTCCTTGTAGACGCGCATATTGCCGGACGCGATCTCGTCGATCAGCATGACCTTGCCGTCCTTGTCGTAACCGAACTCGAACTTGATGTCGTAAAGAACGAGTCCTTTTTCAAGCAGGTCGTCTGCGACGATCTTGGTGATCTTCTGGGTCATTTCCTTGATATCGTCGTACTGGGAAGCGGTCATGACGCCGAGATCGACGAGGCCGTCCTTCGTTACGAGCGGGTCGCCCTTCGCGTCGTTCTTGAAGGTCATTTCGACGTAAGCGGGCAGATCTGCGCCCTCTTCGACGTAGTCGCTGTAACGGCGGTAGAAGCTGCCGACCGCCTTGTGGCGGCAGATGACCTCAAGTCCCTTGCCGAAGACTTTGGCGGGGAGAACTTCCATGGTGGTGTTCTTGAGATCCGCGCTGACGTAGTGGGTCTTGATGCCCGCGGCGTTGACCTTTTCGAAGAAATAAATGGACATACGCAGGTTGACGTCGCCGACGCCGTCGATGGTCAGACCGACGGAGTTCTCGCCGGGATCGAATACGCCGTCTTTTCCGGTGCAGTCGTCCTTGAATTTCAGAAGATAGTTGCCGTTGTCAAGTGCAAATACGTCTTTGGTCTTTCCGGTGTAAACGAGTTTCTTTTCCATGGTAAAATTCTCCTTGATATATAAATCAGATTTTGAGATCAGAGTTTGGAAGCGATCGCCGCGTCCTTTTCGAGAACCTTGGCGGCGTCGGATGCGCGTTTTTCGTCGAGTTTCTTTGCGAGTTCGGGGTCTTCGACGGCGAGGATCTGGGCGCAAAGCAAAGCGGCATTGGCTCCTCCGTTGATGGCAACAGTCGCGACAGGAATGCCTGAAGGCATCTGTACTGTTGACAGAAGGGCGTCAATGCCGTCGAGATTCTGGGATTTGCAGGGAATGCCGATGACGGGCAGCGTGGTGGAAGCCGCGATCGCGCCCGCAAGATGCGCCGCCATTCCGGCAGCGGCGATGATCGCGCCGAAACCGTTCTTTCTCGCGTTGAGGGCGAAGTCACGGGCTTCGACGGGCGTTCTGTGGGCAGAATATATGTGGACTTCGTAGGGGATCTCCAGAGATTTCAGTGTGCTGACAGCCTTTTCGATGATCGGCAGATCGCTGTCGCTGCCCATGATGATTCCGATTTTTTTCATGGTGATATTCCTTTCTGATGAATTGATAAATCCCGAAAACGCAAAAGGGCATACCATACCCTCAGCAAGAGTACGGTATGCCCAGACGGTCGGCTATAGACGTTTCTTGCTTCCCCGCGGTACTCCGCGATTATCCGTCAGTCACAAAAAACGGTATTTGAATTTACAACCATATTATAGCAGAAAAGCAGCGGATTTGTCAAGGTAGGAAATCACATTTTTCACAATCTTTTCCTCCGCTTTTTTGTGTATTTCCCTATATTCGGTCAGTCGGATACCGGCGCCTCGCAGAAGACGCAGCGACCGCTGCGATAATAGGGAAGGATCTCCTGCTCACACGAACAGATGCATCTCGGATTCTTGCAGAGCGACTTCGAAACGGGGTAATCTCTGACCGTTCTGTTGACGGGATCCTTCTTTGCTTCGTCAAGCAGTTTGAGGATCAGCGCCATACGCATATACTTGCCGTTTGAGACCTGCTTGAAATAAGCGGCGCGCGGATCGTCGTCCACCTTGACGCTGATCTCGTTGACGCGCGGCAGGGGATGCAGGACGCGGCAGGTGTCGGACGCCTTTTTCATCAGTTCTTCGGTCAGGATATAGCTGTTCTTGAGCCGCTCGTAGACGTCCGGATCGTCGAAGCGCTCCCGCTGGATGCGCGTCATATAGAGAACGTCGAGAGATCCGATCGCGTTTTCGAGCGACGCGGTCTCTTCGTATTGAAGTCCTTTTTTCTCAAGCACGTCGGTTCTGACGTACTCGGGGAGCTTCAATTCGTCCGGCGAGATCAGAACGAAGCGGTTGCCTTCGTAGCGCGACAAAGCGTTGATCAGCGAATGGACGGTCCTGCCGTACTTGAGATCGCCGCAGAGACCGACGGTCAGATGATCGAGCCTGCCGTTCTCGCGGTATATCGTCAGAAGATCGGCGAGCGTCTGCGTCGGGTGGCAGTGACCGCCGTCTCCGCCGTTGATGACGGGGATCCGGGCGTTCATGGCGGCGACGAGGGCGGCGCCTTCCTTCGGATGGCGCATCGCGATGATATCGGCGTAGCAGGAAACGACTTTGGCGGTGTCCGCGACGCTCTCGCCCTTCGCGGCGGAGGAGGAAGCTGCGCCCGCGACGGACAGAACGCTGCCGCCGAGCTCGATCATCGCCGCTTCGAAGCTGAGACGCGTGCGCGTGGACGGCTCGAAGAAGAGGGTCGCGAGTTTTTTGCCGCGGCAGGCGTTTTCGTATTTCGCGGGATTTCCGATGATGTCAAGCGCCGTTTTCATCAGTCCGTCGAGCTCTTCGACGGAAAAATCGAGCGTGTCGATGAGGCTTCTCATTGTTTGACACCGATCCAGCTTTCGTCGGAGGGATTGTCGCGGAACGCGATCAGACGTTTGACGTCTTCGGGCTTGATGTAGCCGTTTTCGGCGGCGATCTTCGCGATGCAGTCGAAATTCGTGAGAGACACGTTTTTGACGTTCGCGTCGGCGAGGCGGACGAGACCCTTCTTCATACCGTAGGTGAAGATCGAAACGACGCCGAGTACGTCGGCGCCCGCTTCACGCAGGACGTCCACGACTTCGAG
>JAZLHQ010000112.1:0-11497 GCA_045616925.1 Eubacteriales bacterium
CTCACCGATTGCGAAAACACGGGCGCGATCACCAATACCGGCACGAATCAGAACCACGCGGGCGGTATGATCGGCGCGATTTTCTATAAAGATCTCACTAAAACGACGGCGTTCACCGTCACGTTCAGCGGCTGCTCGAACAGCGGTACCGTAAAAACCTCCGGCAACGGCGCCGGCGGACTCCTCGGCAGTATGATGCTGATCGGCGGCTCCGTTTCGTTTACCGACTGCTCAAACAGCGGCACGATAAGCGCCAAGAACGCCGCTGGCGGAATTTTCGGACTTTCGAGATGTGCCGTCAATATTTCGGTCAACGGCTGCGAAAATACCGGCGCGGTCACTGCGTCTACGAGCCGCGCCGCCGGTATGATCGGAGAGATCGGCTCCTATTCCGTTGACGGCGCAAACCGTCAGAGCTTCAAATCGCTGACGATAAATTCCAGTGTCAATAACGGAAGCATCAGCACCACGTCGAGCGATAACGCCGGCGGAATGGTCGGTTATATCGACCCGCAGATCACAGACAACACGGGCTCGCTTACGATGCTCCTTGAAAACTGCACGAACAACGGCTCGATCAGCGCGGCGACCGGCAAGGCTTCGGGTATGATCGGCTATTCGAACGTCAATACGTCTTCCACGATTTCAAGCGCGTCCCTGACGATCCGGAGCTGCGTCAACAACGGTACCTGCACGGGCAAAGAGAAAAACGGAAGTATCATCGGCACATTCAACTTCGACACCGCGAAGCAATTCGACGTCACCGTCGAAAACTGCATCAATAACGGAACGGTCAAGTCGGTCGGTTCGACCGCAGTATATACCGCAGGCTTCTTCGGCTACTGTCCGGCTGCAAACTGCACGGGCACGTGGACGGTCAGAAACTGTGTCAATGCCGGGGACGTAGCGCTTGAAAACTGCGACGGAAGATACGCAAATTTCTTCGGCTTGAATAGTTATCAAAACCTCGAGATCATCAACTGCGCGGGTCTCGGCAGAATGACCTGTACGCCGAACGGCGAGAAGATCGCGACCTATTACGCACTCGCGGGAACCGCCGACAATTTGATCGTCACGAATTGCTGCTCGAATTCTTCCACAGGTCCGATCGGCGGAGCTCCCGTCAATGCGCCCGTCTGCACGAGGATCGGAAATCCCTACGAAGCGGTCAGCGGCGGCTATATCACCGGATACGTCTTCGCGTCCGACGGAAGCGCACATTTCGGCTCGCAGAACAAGATCGTGGACGCGACCCTTCAGCTTGACGAGGGCTTCACGCTCCGCTTCTCGGCAAGCGCGGCGGACGCGAAGCTTCGCATTACGCAGGGAACCGGGACTCCGGACGTTCTTGACGGCAAATACGACGCGAGGCTCGGGCTCACGGTCTTTACCTTCAACGGCATTTCTCCCGAAAAGATGGGCGATACGATCAAGGCGGAGCTTCTCGTCAACGGCTCGGTCGTCGATACGAAGAACGATTACAGCGTCCGCACGTATTGCCTCAACGTTTTGAAGATGAATGAAAACAACGCCGTTGTCAAAACTCTGATAGCGGATATTCTTGAGTACGGCGCCGAGGCGCAGCTTTATACGGGCTATAACACTTCAGCACTCGTCAACGCAGGCGTTACGGGCAAGAGCGCGGCATCCGCGCCTTCCGGATCGGACAAGGTCGTTTACGCTTCCTCGGATACCGTTTACAATACCGGGATCGAGGAGATCGGTCTTTCGTTCGAAGATACGATCCGATTCTATATCGTGATCAGTACCGACGCGCCCCGCAAGCAGATCGCACTCAAAACGATGCGCAAAACGCAGTATGAAACGGTCTCCTACGACCACGTCGTCGATCTCGGAAACGGACGCTATAAGATCTATTCGGAGCCCGTCAAGGCGGCGGAATTCTCCGACGTGTTCGATCTTCGCGTAGTCGTTGCCGGCGAGGTCGTGCAGCAGGCGCTCTACAGCGTCAATTCTTACGTGTACGCGATGCGCAACGATTCAACCATCGGCAGACTCGTCAAAGCGCTCTATAATTACGGTCGGGACGCGGAAGCTTACCGCGGTTACTGACGCCGGCCGACGGACAAAAAGAGAGGACAATAAAATGAAAAGGATTCTCATTCTCACACTTGCGGCACTGATGATTTTGACGGCGGTACTTTCGCTCGTCTCCTGCGATGAAAAGGATGAAAAGAAGGACGACGGAACCACCGACCAAACGAGCACGGTCGTAACGTTGCCCGGCGCGCTGACCTCCGACAACGGCGGCGTGATCATTCTCCCGCCCGACGTTTTCTGAAATACCCGATTCGTAAAAAAGCCGACGTAAGTCGGCTTTTTTACTGTCTTTTCGGCGTATTTTTGAAAAAAACCTTGCATTTATACGCTCAACGTGGTATAATATAATGTAAATATATGAAAAAGGCAGATCGGTAAATGAACAAGATCATTCTCGACGTTTTCGGGGCGGATCACCCCGAAAAACTGATTCTCGGCGCCGCTCAAACGGTTTCCCGTCTACCGGATATTTCGCTCGTTCTGACGGGTCCGTCGGACTTTATCCGCGGTTGTCTTTACGGACGTCCTTACGACGATCGGCGTCTTCTGATCGTTGACGCGCCCGAGATCATCACGAACGACGACAGCCCCGCGCTTTCCGTGCGCGGCAAGAAAAACAGTTCGATCGTCGTCGGTATGGAAATGCTCAAAAACGACCCCGAAGTGATCGGCATCATTTCCGCCGGCAACACGGGTGCCGTTCTGTGCGCGTCTGCCCTCGTGCTCGGCAGGCTTCCGGGCGTCCAGCTCCCGTGCCTCGCGGCGCTTTTGCCGACGGCGTCCGGCAAAAAAGTCTGTCTGCTCGACTGCGGCGCGAACGTCGACCTAAAACCCGAGCAGGCGATGCACAATGCCGTGATGGGATACGCGCTGATGAAGGCACTGAACGGCATTTCCGACCCGAAGGTCGCCGTCGTTTCGATCGGCACCGAGGACAAGAAGGGAAACGCTTTCTCAAGAGAACTTTTCCGACTGTTGAAGGACAAGCCGATCAGATTCGTCGGCAATATGGAGGCGCGCGACGCGCTCTCCGGCGATTACGACGTTCTGGTCGCGGACGGCTTCGTCGGGAACGTCCTGCTCAAATCCATCGAAGGCGCGATGCACTTCGCGGCGCAGGCGCTGACGGGTGAGATCATGGCGGCAGCCCCTGCGGGAACGGATCTCTCGTTCGTCAAAAAAGGGGTCGGCAATTTCTCGGAGAAGGTCGATTTCCGGGGTGCCGGCGGGATCATGCTCGGCGCGAAGGGACTCGTCGTCAAGACGCACGGCAGCGCGGACGAAAGAACGGTTTTTCCGACCGTTCTGCAGCTTCTGAAGCTGCACGAAGGCGGCTGTATGAAAGAAATCTACACGCTTTTCAACGAACTTGAAAAAGAAAATCAATAGTCACCGATTTGTTACAACTATGTCATTCTTTTTTGAAGAAATGCTGTTATAATATTTCCGACGTCAAATGAAAGAAAAGGAACAAAAATGAAAAAATTACTCATCGTACTGGTGACGCTTCTCGTAATCAGCTCGGTCGTGCTTGCCGTGCTTCTGATCGGAAGAAGCAGAAAAAATAAAGAGAACGGGATCGACGATCCCTCGAAAACGGCGGAAACGACGAAGAAAAAGGATCCGAGCGTCGAAGCGATCACGGGACTTCTCATCAGTGAAGTGATGCCCTCCAACAAGAACACGCTGACGGACCCGCTCGGCGAATACGCCGACTGGATCGAGCTTTACAACAGCACCGACAAGGCGCTGAATCTCGCCGGCTATTCGATCACGGACGACGAGGGCGACCCGACGCAGTTCGTGTTCCCGTCCTACACGCTCGATCCGGGCGCGTATCTGCTTTTGTGGGCGAACGGCGGCAGCGAAATGGTCAGCGGACAGTTCTGCCTTCCCTTCAAGCTTTCCTCGAACGGCGAAAAAGTCTGCCTTTTCGATCCGAACGGCTATATGATCGACTCTCTGCAGTTCGGTACGGCGATCGACGACAAGTCCTTCGGCAAAATCGACGGAAAGGTCGTTTTGTTCGGCACGGCGACCCCCGCAAGAGCGAACGATACGAACACCTACGATCCCTATAATCCCGAGAAGGCGGACGGCGTCACGATCCGCATCAACGAATTCGCGACAAAATCGAGCGTCACGTTCTCCGATTCCGACGGCGATCACGGCGCATGGGCGGAGCTTTACAACTACGGCGATCAGCCCGTCTCCCTGAAGGGACTATTCCTCTCCGATAACGAACAGAAGCCGACCAAGTGGGCGTTCCCCGAGATCACGCTCGGCGCGCACGAGTATCTGATCGTCCACATGAAGGGGAAGGAAGTTCCTTATACCGCGGGTTCGGATCTGCAGGCAAGCTTCACGCTCGCCGGTGACGAAACCTCGCTCGGCATCTACGACGTGGACGGCAAGATCGTCGATACCTGCAAGGTCTACGACCTCATTTCCAACCTGACCTGCGCAAGAGATCCGCAGGATCCCGAAAAATGGCATTTCTACGCGCACGCGACGCCCGGCAAGGAAAATTCGGGCACGTATTTCGATTCCATCGACAGCGCGAATTACCCCGGCAACAAGATTCTGGCGATCACGGAGGTCTGCGCGGCGAACTACGACGCCGTGCAGGCTCCCGATAAAAAGTATTACGACTATATCGAGATCTGCAACCCCGGCAGCGCTTCCGTCGATCTGTCGGGTTTTTATATCGGCAAAACGAATTTCGAAAAGGCGGTCAAGCTGCCGAAAGTGACGCTCGCGCCGGGCGCTTATATGACGCTCTGGTGCGGTGACACGACCTCGTACAGCTCCTCGAAAAAGATGCTCAGCATCGATTTCGGCGTCTCACGCGACGGCACGCAGATCTGCCTTTACGACTCAAACGGCATCGTCGTGGATACGATGCAGACCAAAACGCTTTATAACGGCATTTCCTGCGGCGTCACGTCCCTGTCCGACGCGACGGTGCGCTATCTTTCCTCTCCGACTCCCGGTGAAGCCAATCCCCACACCGGTTACAGCGGCTTGACGGCGATGCCGACGGCATCCGTCGAGGGCGGATACGTCAACGCGGGCACGCGCGTCACGCTGACGGCGGCACCGGGCGCTTCGATCTACTACACGGTCGACGGCTCCGCGCCCACGGAGGCTTCGAGCCGCTATACGGGCGCTGTCACGGTCAACGAGACGATGACCCTGCGCGCGATCGCGGTCGGCGCCAACAAAGTGCCCTCCGAAGTCTTTACGGTCTCCTATCTCGTCAGCAGCCGCGTCCACGATCTGCCCGTCATCTTTCTGAGCACCGATCCCGAGTATCTCTTCAGCGATTCGAAGGGCATCCTCGTGCCGGGCAGCGGACTCAAATCCACGGATAAATTCCCGTTTACGTCGGCAAACTTCTGGAAGGAAACGGAAGTGCCGATCCACTTTGAATATATGACTGCGGACGGCTCGATGGATCTGTCCTTCGACGCCGGCTGCAAGATCTTCGGTCAGTACAGTCGCGCGATGGATCAGAAGAGCCTCGGCATCAAACTGCGCGACAAGTACGGCGTCGGCGAGATCGCCTATAATTTCTACGGGGAAGAGCAGATCGTCAACGTCTTTTCCTCCCTCGTTCTGAGAAACGGCGGACAGGATTCCCATACCGCCCACATCCGCGACGCGCTCTGCTCGAAGATCGTTCTGAGCGCAAATCAGGTACTCGGCGAGCCGCTCAACATCGAAACGATGGACTACCGTCCCGTCGTCGTCTATATCAACGGCGCCTACTACGGCATCTACGACCTGCGCGAGAAGATCGACGCCGACTATATCTCGAACAGAACGGGCGTCGATCCCGACGACGTCGACCTCATCAAGGGCAACAGCAAGGTGATCGCCGGTTCTTACGCGGATTACAAGGAACTGCTCAATTTCCTCAACGAAAATCCTCTTACGAATACCGCGAACTACCAGAAGGCGTGCGAAATGGTCGATATCGACAGTCTGATCGACTATTGGATCTGCGTTTCGTTCTTCTGCAACACGGACTCCGGCAATATCAAATTCTATAAGGCCGGAGACGGAAAATGGCGCTGGATCATCTACGACAACGACTGGGCGCTCTATCCGAGCACCTATAAGACCTCTAACTCGATCTCCAATATGCTCAATACGAAGGGTCACGGCGTCGGACACGCGTTCAGTACGGTCGTCCTGAGATCGTTTATGGCGAATTCCACGTTCAAGGATAAATTCCTGACGCGCTACGGTCAGCTCCTCAATACGGTCCTCGACCCCTCGAACACGCTCCCGATCCTCGACGAGCTCATCGACGAACTGCGAACCGAAATGCCTTACCACATCGACCACTGGAAAGCGGAGCACGCGAAGGACGCCGAATGGTGTCCCGACAGCTCGTCGATCGCCGAAATGTGGTCCTGCTCCTCCTCCGTCACGGGCTGGCTCAACAAGGTCTACGGAACGAGCAGCGCGACCGGACTTGCGGACATTCTGCCCCGCAGACGCGATATCGTCATCGGACAGTTGAAGGATTACCTCGGACTCACAAACGCGGAAGTCGCGAAATATTTTCCCGATAAGAAATAAGGAGGACTTATGATTATTCCATATCTGATCACGCTCGGCGTGATGTCGCTTCTGACTCTGATCCTTTTCGGAATGGATAAAGCGAAGGCGGCGGACGGACGGGCAAGAATCCCCGAACTCACACTTCTGACCTTCACCGCGCTCGGCGGCGGAGTCGGTGCCTTTTTCGGAAGAATTCTGTTTCATCATAAAACGACGGGCAGAAAGTTTCACTTTTCCGTCGTCACTTGGGGCTCCGTGATCCTGCAGATCGCACTGATCGTGCTGATCCTTTTGTAAATGCGGAAACGCGGAAAGGAAAATGAAATGAGTAAACCTAACAGAAAATCGGATCATCCCGAACATCCCGTTCGCAATTTCTTCATGATGCTTTTGTGCCTTCTGTTCCTCGTCGGCTTCTGCGCCTTCTGGTACGCGCTCGCAAAGACGGATCTTGCCAACCGCAATCTCCTCCTTTACGGCGGCGCCGGTCTCACGGCGATCGGCGTACTGACCGGCATTCTGACGCCCGCCGTCAAGGCGATCAAGTACGCGAGTCGGAGGAAATGACGTGAATCCTTCCTTCTACGCTCTGATCTTCCGGCAGAAGTACATCCGCCGCTGGGGACTTATGCGCAACGTACACGACGAGAATCTCGCCGAGCATGCGAGCGAGGTCGCGATCCTGACCCACGCGCTCGCGACGATCGGAAATCTCTATTTCGGCAAGCATTACGACACGAACGCCGCCGTGACTGCGGCTCTCTTCCACGACGTACCGGAGGTCTTCACGGGCGATCTGCCGACCCCTATCAAATATTCTTCGAACGTCCTGCGTGAAAACTACGCCGGCATCGAGGACGGCGCCGTCAAGAATTTCCTTTCTCATCTCCCGGATGAGATGAAGGGGCTCTACGAAGAGGCGTTCACTTGTCCCGATCCCGAACTGCACACGCTCGTGAAAGCCGCCGATAAACTTGCGGCGTACATCAAATGCGTCGAAGAGCAGAAGTGCGGGAACTCGGAATTCAGAGAAGCGGAGAAGTCGACTTACCGCTCGCTGACCGCCATGAAATGCCCCGAACTCGACTATTTCATGCGCGAATATCTCCCCGCTTTCTCGATGACCCTCGACGAAATGCAGAAAAACTGACAACGAAAAAGAACACCTGCCGAAAGGCAGGTGTTCTTTTCATTTCTGCTTATTTCTTGTAGTTGGAAGCGATGAAGGCTTCGATCTTCGGCAGGAACATCAGATGTCCCTTGTAGTTCATGTGGCTGACGTCGGTAGGCGTCATGCAGTAGGTCGAACGGAAGGGAACGCTCGTCATATCGACGCCGGAGAGATCCTTGTTTCTCGCGTCGAAGCAGGCGATTCCGTACTTCTGGCAGACGGCGATCATCGCGTCCGCGTAGTCGTTGCAGGTGAGGTTCTTGCCGCCGACGGACTTGGAACCGGAGAAGTTCCAGACGGTCACGCCCATAAGCGTTGCGTTCGGGTACTTTGCCTTCAGCTTCGTGATCGCGACGTTGAGAGCGCCCATGAACGTGTTCGTGTCGGTTGAGTCGATCGTTCCGATCGGGGTAGACTGGTTGAAGTCGTTCTTGCCGCCTTCGAAAATGACGATGTCGGGGTTGTTGTCGGGCAGGGAATCAATGCGGTTGACCATCGAATCGTGACCGCCGTTCGTGGAGGTCATCGCGCCGTTGATGCCGTAGTTTTCGTAAGGCATACCGTATTTGAGCGCGAGCTGAATGCACCAGACCTGATTCGTTCCGAGACCGTTGCCGGCGAAATAGGAGTCGCCGACGAAGTTGATCGTCTTGCCGGAAAGATTCGTGTTCGTTTTCTCACCGAGCTTTGCGATATAAGCGGCGGAGGTGCCCATCGCGCCCGTATTCTCGGTGTAAACGACGGCGCCCTGCTTGACGGTCGAACCGCCGTGGCAGATGCGCAGATGCTCGTTGTCCTCGGAGGTCGTGTATCTGTAAGTGACGAATCCCGTACCCTGCGAGGTGATGATGGTATCGCCGCCGGAATACTGCGGCTTCAGTGCGTCAATGACCCATTCGCCGTTGACTTCCTTCCACTGCGAGAAGACGTAAGCGTTCGCGGAGGGAGCAGTTGAGCAGGAGAAGAAGACGGTCGTGCCGGCTTTTTCGACGGTGAAGATATCCGTGTAGAGATAGCCCGAGCCGGTGGGATTCAGTATGTTCTTGTAGCCCTGCGTATTTGCGGAGGAGCCGACGTAACCCTGATTCCACTTGACTTCAACGATCGTATCGGAGGTGGGCTTTTCAAGGTCGAACGCGGGATAGCGGTGGATGCCGAACACGGGCTCGACGTAGCCGTGATACGTGTAGGTGATCTCGGGGAACGCCGCCGGCGTGAAGCTCGCGGTCTGACCGGAGCGGTAGCAGAGGCGGATGCACTCGTTGTCCTCACGGGTCGTGTAGACGTAAACGATCTTGTTGTCGGCGTAGGTCGCGACGAGTCCGTCCTTGTTGATGGAGTTCGCGCTGTTGCCGGCGATGTTCGGCTTCGAGGTGTCGAGATCCCACTCGTCGACGTTCTGTTTCCAGTGGGAAACGACGGCGGCGGAAGCGGACGCGAAGTTTGCGTCGCCGTTGGAATTCGTGTTGTCATCGGTGAAGGTGATCACGGTTCCCGCGTTCGGAACGAGGATGACGTCCGAGTAGGAATAATCGTTGCCGCTCACGACGAGCATATCGGGGGTCGATTTGTGCGTATGGGAAGCGACGTAGCCGAAGCTCCAGTTTGCGGGGATCCTGCCCGCGAAATCTTTTTCGACGAGCGGCTCGGTCGTGACGTCCTCTTTGGTGGTCACGTCTGCGGAGGTGTCTTTTCCTTCTTCTTTCTTTTCGTTGCACGCGGCAAACGTCGGGATCAGAAGAGAGAAGAGAAGAACAAAAAGAATGACTTTGGTGAAATGCTTCATACCTTTCTTCCTTTCATATCATAATTTGATATTCTGCGTTTTCATTATAGCACGCGCAGATGGCTTTCGTCAATATCTTTCGGCGGTTTTGCTTGACATTTTTCGGCGTGTATGCTACAATCGTTGTATCAAACGAACGAAAAGGAAGCCAAAAGATGAAAAAGAACCCGATCCCGGCAAGGCATCGCTTTTTTCTTTCTCTGCGCGTTGCGCTGAAGAGCGGCGCCGTGTTTTCGAGAAACGGCTATAAGCACGAAACGGTCAATCTGCCGGACGGTCCGATGCTGATCCTGTGCGGTGCGAGCGGATCCGACGATCCGATGCTCGTCGCGTCGTCCGTCAACCGCCACGTATATTTCGTCCTCGAGGATACGTTCTGCAAACCGGCAATAAGACGCTTCGCGTACGCGCCGATCCCGTATTATCCCGCGCAGCCGAATACCGCGGCGGCGCTCGAGATCATAAGGCGCGTCCGGAAAGGCGCCGCCGTGTGCCTGTTTCCCGAAATGACGGCGAGCGGCGACGGACTTTCGTCCGAGATCCCGAAGGCGGTCGCGAAACTCGTCAAGGATCTGTCGGTCATGACCGTCACGTACAGGATCGACGGCGCGTATATGACCCGCCCCGGCTGGGCGAAATACCGCCGCAAGGGGCAGACCTACGGACATACCGTGCACGTCTATACGCCCGCGATGCTCGAAAAGAAGGACGTGGAAGGCATTTATCGCGATATCACGTCGGATCTCTATACGGACGCGACCGCCTCGATGAACGAGCTTTTACTGCCGTACCGCGGGCGGGATCTCGCCGAAAATCTTGAAAAGCAGCTGTTTTTGTGTCCGAAATGCCGTAGGATCAACTCGATCGCGACCGAAAGAAACCGCATTTTCTGCGTCTGCGGCGCGGAAGGCTTCGTCGGCGAGGCGGGAACGATCACGGGATTCGATCTGAAAAACGTGCGCGACTGGTCAAAGTGGCAGCGCGAAATGATCGTAAATATGCCGGATTTCCACGCGCGGCAGGAGATCGCGTTCGAGGAAAACGCCGCGCTTTACGAATATAAAACGGATTTTTCGCGCCAAAAGACCGTTTCGGGCAGATTTTCCGTCACCAACCGCGATCTGTCGGTCGGGGAACTGACGATCCCGTTTGATAAGATCCGAAGACCCTGCCTCACGTTCGAGCGCAAGCTCGCCTTCGGCGTCGAAGGCAGGAGCGACGCGCACTTCGTCGTCGAGTGTCCGGAGCCTTACTGCGCAGAGCTGTATCTTCTGATCCTTGAACGCTTTCTGCGTTCCGAAAACTGATCTTTCGCATATAATGTGAATACTCCTGAAAAATTTCCGCGTGCAGAATTTACCATGTTTAACTTTGGCGCGAATGGTAAGAATAGCAGTAGGAAATCAAGGAAAAGACGGAACGGGAGTGAACACATTGACAGTAAAACGCGGAGATATTTATTATGCGGATCTATCGCCGGTCGTCGGATCGGAGCAGGGCGGCTACCGCCCCGTTCTGATCGTGCAGAACGACGTCGGGAACCGATACAGCCCGACGGTGATCGCGGCGGCGATCACGAGCAAGCTCGATAAGAACCGCCTGCCGACGCACATCGACGTTTTGAGAAGCGAGACCTCGGACGCGGATTCTATGGGACTTGCACGCGATTCGGTCGTCCTGCTCGAGCAAATCCGAACGCTCGATAAGCGCAGACTGCGCGAAAAGATGGGTCATCTGGACCCGCGCCTCATGAAGCAGGTCGACGACGCGATCTCGGTCTCCTTCGGACTCGCACCGCCCGACAGAGTGAAAACCGCCGAGGTCCGCACGGACGTCCCCGATCATCCGACGACTTTTGCATAATCATATCCGAATAAAACGGCCTCAGCGAAGGGTATTGTTCTTCT
>JAZLHQ010000113.1:0-5119 GCA_045616925.1 Eubacteriales bacterium
CAACTTTTTTTATTTTTTTCTTGATTTCTTCACAGAAACATAGTATAATAGAGCAGTACACACAATATGTGCCCTTGTTTGGGAAGAAAGGATCTATATAATGGAGAACAAACCGCTTCCCTCTCCGAAAGCGACACCCGTTTTTACCGATACCGTGCGCCTTTCGCGCCGTGAAAAGAAAAAAACGCGGATCGTCGCGCACAGGGGCGTTTCGTGGCTCGAGACCGAAAACACCTGCACGGCGTTCGCGTCAGCCGGTCAGCGCTCCTACTTCGGCATCGAGACCGACATCCACAGAACGCTTGACGGAGAGTTCATCAATATCCACGACAACAATATGGCGCGCGTTTCGGGCGTCGACCACACGGTCGAGGACAGCACTTACGCCGAAAGCGCCGCAATCACGCTGATCGACACCGACGGCAAGACGCCGAGAAGCGATCTGCACACGCCGAAGCTTTCCGAATATATTTCGATCTGCGCGCATTACAAAAAATACGCCGTACTCGAGCTTAAGAACGATTTCGACGAAGACGAGCTCAGGAAGATCGTTTCGATCATCGAAGGATACGGATATTTCGACCGCGTCGTCTTCATTTCGTTCTATCTGTCGGTTTTGAAGCGTCTGCGCGCTCTGCGCCCCGACGCCGTCGTTCAGTACCTCGTCTCCGTCGCGCCGAAAGGCACGGATCCCAAAGAACACGAAAAGCAGTTTATCTCGGATCTTCTCGAAAACCGCATGGATCTCGACGCGCACCACTCGCTCATCACGAAGGATCTTCTGAAAACGCTCCACAAGGCGGGTCTGAAGGTCAACGCGTGGACGGTCAACACCAAAGAAGAGGCCGTCAGGCTCTGCAAAATGGGCATTGACTTCATCACCTCGAACATCATCGAATAAGACGCATACACTGTTTACATATCAATAAAAATAAGGAGTTCCCGTCAGGGATTTCAGAATACATGAAAAAAATTCTCGTCAACGGCGGAAAGCAGCTTTTCGGCTCCATTCCGATCTCCGGTATGAAAAACGCCGCCCTGCCCGTCATCTACGCGAGCCTCATCGTCTCCGGCAAATGCGTGATCGAAAATCTGCCGATGGTCAACGACGTCCTCGTTTCCTTCGACATCCTGCGCGCCGTCGGCGTGAAGGTCGAGCAGCTCTCCGAAACGAGCGTCTGCATCGACGCCGAAAACGCCGCCATCGCCAAAGTCCCGAGCGAGCTTTCCAACAAGATCCGCGCGTCCTACTATCTGCTCGGCGCTGAGCTTGCGCGCTTCGAAGAAGCGGAGGTCGGTCTGCCCGGCGGATGCGATTTCTGCGTGCGCCCGATCGACCAGCACATCAAGGCGTTCGAGACCCTCGGCGCGAAAGTGACCGTCGATCAGAACGCCGGCACGATCCGCGCGGACGTTCCCGACTGTCTGCAGGGTGAAACGGTCTTCTTCGACACCGTCACGGTCGGCGCGACGATCAACGCGATGCTCGCGTCGGTCTGCGCCTTCGGCAACACGGTGATCGTGAACGCCGCGAGAGAGCCGCACGTCGTCGACCTCGCGAACTTTCTGAACACCTGCGGCGCCGACATCGCCGGCGCCGGCACCGATACGATCAAGATCAGAGGCGTTGCGCAGAAGAAGCTGCACGGCTGCACCTACGCGATCATTCCCGATATGATCGAAGCGGGTACTTATATGGCGGCAGTCGCCGCGGCCGGCGGCGACGTGACGATCACGAACGTTATTCCGAAGCACCTCGAAACGATCTCCGCGAAGCTCTGCGACATGGGCGCGAAGGTCATCGAGGACGACACGAGCGTTCGCGTCGTTTCGGACGGCAAACTGAAGCACACGGCGATCAAGACCCTGCCCTATCCCGGATTTGCGACCGATATGCAGCCGCAGTTCTGCGTCCTCATGTGTCTTGCCGAGGGCGAATCCACCTTGATCGAGGGCGTCTGGGCGAACCGCTTCAAGTACGTCGACGAGTTAAAGAGAATGGGCGCCAAGATCACCGTCAACGACAAGACGGCAAAGGTGACGGGCGTCGATAAGCTGCACAGCGCTTCCGTGCGCGCCGTTGACCTGCGCGCGGGAGCCGCGATGATCATCGCGGCGCTCTGCGCCGAGGCCACGACCGCAGTCGAGGACGTGCATCTCATCGAGCGCGGCTACGAGAACATCGTCAGCAAATTATCGAACGTCGGGGCGGATATCTTCAGCCTCAACGCCGGCAATTATTAAAGGAACAATATGCACGAACTGATCGTCAATCGGAACGACGCGGGGCAGCGGCTTGACAAGTTTTTATCCAAAGCTGTCAAAAATCTCCCCGCGTCCCTTTTGTATAAATCGATCCGCACGAAAAAGATCAAGGTCAACCGGAAGCGCGCGGAGCCCGATCAGATCCTCGAAGTCGGGGATCACGTTCTTTTATTTCTGAAAGATGAATTTTTTACCGAAAACGCGCAGAAAATCCAGTTGGAACGCACGCCGCGCATCGACGTCGTCTACGAGGACGAAAATATTCTGCTCGTCAACAAGCGCCCCGGTATGCTCGTCCACCCCGACGACACCGAGGAGCAGAACACGCTGATCGACCATATCACGACCTATCTTTATCAGAAGGGCCAATACGATCCCGAAAAGGAAAATTCCTTTGCGCCCGCGCTCTGCAACCGCATCGACCGCAACACGGGCGGCATCGTGATCGCCGCCAAGAACGCCGAAAGTCTTCGGATCCTCAATCAGAAGATCAAGGACCGCGAGCTGACCAAAAAATACGTCGCGGCGGCGCACGGGATCTTCGATAAGAAATCGGGGCGTCTCACCGGCTATCTCGTCAAGGATCACAAGACGAACACCGTCACGGTCTCGGACAAGAAGCCGCAGTCGGGCGAAGTCCGCACGATCGTGACCGATTACCGCGTGATCGGCGAGAAAAACGGCGATTCTCTCCTTGAGGTCGATCTCATCACGGGCAGAACGCATCAGATCCGCGCGCACCTTGCGAGCATCGGGCATCCCCTCGTCGGGGACGGAAAATACGGCGTCAACCGTTCCGACCGCGAAAAAGGGTACAAATATCAGGCGCTTTACAGCAGATTTTTGTCGTTTCATTTCACGACGGACGCGGGGATCCTTTCCTATCTCGACGGAAAAACCTTTGAAATTCCCGACGAAAAGATTTGGTTTCTGAAAGATTTCCAATAAAAAAGGAGCGGACAAGATGATTTTTCTGATGCTTTTGCTGTCCGGCATTCTGACGGCGCTCGGCACGATGATCCCGTATCTCTGCCCGCTCGTTTTTATTTCGCAGATCCCTCTCGTCTGCCGGCTCATCCGCTTATCGGAAGAAAAAAAGCGATTCCGCCGCGTTTTCGGAGAAGTCTTTCTCTTTGGCGTCGGCTACTACTTCGTTTCGTGGTACTGGTGGATCTGCACCTACCCGCTCTCGCACCTCGGGATCGGCAAATTCGAAGCGATCCTTCTGATCGGCGTCTGCTGGATCGGTATGACGCTTCTGCAGACGGTCACGACCGCGCTCGTTTTTCTTCTTTTCCGTCTTTTGTACCGGAAAAGGGCGTGGGCGCCGCTGCTCTTTGCTTCGCTCTATTCCGTGCTTCAGTATCTGATGACGCTGACGTTCGCGGGAGTGCCTTTTCACCGGCTCGAGCTTTCGGTCTGCGAATTCCTGCCGTTCATTCAGTCGGCTTCTCTCTTCGGCGGATGGTTCGTCGGCACGCTGATCGTCCTCATCAACGCGCTCTTGTCACTCGCCGTGCTTTCTTTCCGTGAAAACAAAGACGACCGCCGCCCGATCGTGCGTTATATCGCGCTCGCGCTCGCGGTACTCGTTCTCAACACGGGATTCGGCTTTCTCCGGATCGCCTTCGACGGCAGAAAGGACAAGGAGGAAAACGCCTTCACGGCATCCCTCATTCAGGCGGGGCTTACGACGAGCGAGAAATATTTCTGGACGGACGCCGAATCCTATTATGCCTACGAAGCGGTCGTTCGCGACGCGCTCGACGGGCTTTCCGAAACGCCCGATTTCGTTCTCCTTCCCGAGACGGTCATCACTTCCTATCTCAAGGACAATCCTTCCCTTCTTCTCGCGTTCAAGCGCCTCGCGAAAAAGTACGATTCGATCTTCTTCGTCGGCACGATGCAGTTTGATCCCGAAGAGGCGGGCGACCGCAACGTGATCACGGCGATCCTGCCCGACGGCACGGTCGAAGATCGCTGCTACGCCAAGCAGAAGCTCGTCCCGTTCGGCGAATACACGCCTTTGGCGGGGGTGATCGGCAAGGTCGTTCCGATCATCGAAGAGATCTCCGTCGCGGATCTCGCGCCCGGGACGGGCTCCGAAATCGTCGATTTCGGCAAAGCATCCCCCGGACGGATGATCTGCTTCGATTCGATCTATCCGTCGATCGCGCGGGAAAGCGTGCGTGAGGGCGCGGACGTTCTGATGATTTTCACGAACGATTCGTGGTACGGCGATTCGACCGAGGTCACGCAGCACACGCGCCACGCCGTCCTGCGCGCCGTTGAAAACGGGCGGTGGACACTTCGCGAAGCGAATTCCGGCATCTCGGCGCTGATCACGCCGACCGGAAAAGTCGTCGACGAAATCGACGTCAACGTCTGCTCGTATTTGAACGTCAAAGCGTATACGCGCACGGAAAAAACGCTTTACACGGTGATCGGCGACGCTTTGCTTATTCCGATCGTCGGGTATCTCGTCTATTCGGGCGTCTTGAAAATCGTCGATAAGCGCAAAAAAGCATAAACAAAACGCCTTCCCGCGGGAAGGCGTTTTTCGTTATTTCCGTTTCATCTGCCGCAAAAACAGAAGGACTGCGAGGACGAGGGTCACGACTGCCCACGCCGAGACGACCGCGAAATGCGTAAGGAGTCCGTCCGTCGTGCCCGCGAGGATCTTGCGTCCGATCTCGGTCGCGTGCAGGAACGGAAAGACCTTTGCGAGCGTCTCGAACCACCCGCCGATGAGCGAAATATCGAACCACGCGCCCGAAAGCCAGCCCGTGAGGTTCGTCAGAAGCGCGCCGCAGATCCCGCCGACCTGCTTATCGTTGAGAATGCTTCCGAAGAG
>JAZLHQ010000114.1:0-4268 GCA_045616925.1 Eubacteriales bacterium
ATCGTCGAGGGCGGCGCGCACGATGTCATTCAGAAAGACAAATTCAATCCGGGCAAATAACGATGTTTACGCAGGACAAGAACGTATTGTCCGGAATCACGTCGAAAAAGCGCATCTGGCAGGGGATCCCGAGCATTGAACGAACGAAAAACGGACGTATTTTCGTCACGTTCTATTCCGGCGGAATCAAGGAGCAGATCGGAAATTACTGCCTGCTTCTCACTGGTGACGAGTCGGGTAACTTTTCCGAACCGATCGCCGCGGCGATGCCCGACGACGGGTATCGCTTCTACGATCCGTGTCTTTGGATCGATCCCGACGGCCGGTTGTGGTTTACTTGGTCCGTGTACCCGGACGACGCGCTGTGGGCGGTCGTCTGCGACGACCCGGATACTGACGAACTGAAATTCGGAGAAGCGTTCGTCGTCGGTCACAACGTGATGATGAATAAGCCGATCGTACTTGAAAGCGGCGAATGGGTGTTTCCGGTCGCCGTCTGGAAGGAAGGATCCGTTTCCGTCAGGAATCAGGTTTTCTGCGGTCTTAAGTCCGGCGCTTTCGCTTACGTCACGAAGGATCACGGCAAGACGTTTGAAAAGCGCGGCGGCGCCGATATTCCCGAAAGAAACTACGATGAACACATGATCCTTGAGCAGAACGATCACAGTCTGACGGTCTTCGTACGGCAGATGCACGGACAGGGGATCGGCACGGCAAGATCGTATGACGGCGGATACACGTGGACGGAGGTGCGCTCAAACGCGCTCGAAGGACCCGGAAGCCGCTTCCATATCAGACGTCTGCCGTCCGGCAGGATCCTGCTCATCAATCATTACGATTTCACGAAGCGCAATAATCTGACGGCGCTCCTTTCCGAGGACGACGGCAGAACGTGGCGGTATAAGCTTCTCCTTGACGCCAGAAACGACGTCTCGTATCCCGACGTCACGCTCGATAACGACGGCAATATTTACGTCGTCTACGACCGCGAACGCGGCGCGTTCAAGAGAAATCTTGACGACGCGCTTTCTTCGGCGCGGGAGATCTTAATGGCAAAGATCCGCGAAGAGGATATCGTCAGCGGAAAGATCGTTTGTGAGACGAGCTTCCTTTGCCGCACGGTCAGCAAACTGAAAGAATACACCGGCGACGAAGATAAATTTTATCAGATTTACGATCAGATATAACGAAAAGGCGGGTTATCCCGCCTTTTTGAGCAGATGAGGAATATATGAACTGCAGCGAAGTATTCAGAAAAATCGACGAACTGAACGAAGAATACGTCCGGATGTGGGAGGAATTCTGCAATATCGAGAGTCCGACCGCGTATAAGGAGGGCGTCGACAACGCCTGCTCCTTTGTGATCGAAAAAGCAAAGGCACGCGGATGGAAGGTCGAGACGAAGAGAATGGAGATCGCGGGAGATCCCGTTATGATCACGATGAACGCAGACGCGGGATCGGCGCCGATCGCGCTTTCGGGCCACGCGGATACAGTTCACCCCGTCGGTTCCTTCGGGACACCCGCCGTCACGATCGACCGCGAAGCGGACGAGATCCACGGTCCGGGCGTCGGCGACTGCAAGGGCGGTATCGTCGCCGCTTTTATGGCGATGGCGGCGCTCGACGACCTCGGATTCGATAAAAGACCCGTGATGCTGCTTATCCAGACCGACGAAGAATGCAGCAGCCTCCCAAGCAAAGGCGAATCGATCCGCTGGATCTGCGAAAAGGCACAAAACGCCGTCGCGTTTTTCAACGCGGAGCCTTACTCCGGCGTCACGATGGAACGCAAAGGGATCCTCAAATACGTCGTTAAGATCAGCGGAAAAGAATGTCACGCAAGCTCCTGCTATACGGGCGCGTCCGCGATCCGCGAGGCGGCTTATAAGATCGTCGAGATCGAGAAATGGAAGGAACCCGAGGGGATCACCGCGAACTGCGGTGTCATTAAGGGCGGAAGCGCCGACAATACGGTACCCGCGTTCTGCGAATTTACCGTCGATTTTCGTTTCTCGAATGCCGAAGAGGAGAAGACGATCCGCGATTTTATGGAAAATATCGCAAAAACTCCGGCGGTCGAGGGTACCTCTTGCGAGGCGTACGTAAAATCAAGACGTCCGTCGATGCCGTTTTCGCAGAAGAATCTCGATCTTATGAATCGGCTTAACGAGATCTTCACCCGTGAAGGGCTCAAGACTTATAAGTACGGTAAGAGCCGCGGCGGCTCTGACGCCGCGCAGATCACGGAATACGGCATTCCGTGCGCGGATTCCGTCGGCGTGCAGTCAAAGTTTATCCACATGCAAAACGAATACGCAAGGATCTCGTCACTTTCCGAATCCGCGAAGCACGTGGCGGCGGCAATCCTCGAATTATAAATCACGACGAAGCGGGGCACAGAAGCGCCCCGCTTTCACGTTTCGGTTTCCGTTACATAGAATGGAACAGATCTCAAAAGGAACGTACTATCGTGATTCTCTATGTGTTAAAAGCAATTCTGATCCCGTTTTTGGGAACGTCTCTCGGTGCGCTCGGCGTCTTTTTTCTGAAAAACGAACGTAAAACGGAAACATGCGCGCTTCTGCGCGGATTTTCGGCGGGTATGATGACGGCGGCAAGCGTATGGAGTCTTCTGATCCCGTCACTTGAACTTGCAAAAGAGAACGGAAATATCGTATGTCTGCCGGCGCTCGTCGGACTTTGGTGCGGCGCTGCGTTTCTGACCGTCTGCGATGGTATCGCAGGGCAGATCGAAAGAAACGATCTTTCCAAAGATACGCGGATGCTTGTCTGGTCAGTCACGCTCCACAATTTGCCGGAGGGAATGGCGGTCGGCGTCTCGGCGTCGGGACTTCTCGCAAACGATCCTTATACGACCGTCTCGTCCGTAATGGCGCTCAGTATCGGGATCGCCGTGCAGAATATTCCGGAAGGAGCGATCATCTCACTCCCGCTCAGAGCGGAAGGAAAATCGAAAGGGGAGGCGTTCTTCTTCGGAGTATTGTCCGGCGCGATCGAACCGGTCGGCGCGATACTCGCTCTTTTCTGCGTTCGGTTTGCGACCCTTCTGCTCCCGTACCTTTTGTCGTTCGCCGCCGGCGCGATGCTTTACGCGGTCACAGCGGAGCTGATTCCGGAGATGATCGGCGAAAAGAGCAGATTTTCGGGAATCGTTTCGTATTTTATCGGATTTTCCGTGATGCTTGCCCTCGATACGACCCTATAAAAAACGCTGCAGAATACAATCTGCAGCGTTTTGCTTATCAGTGATGGTCGACGTAATCGCACGCGGCGAGCGCGGCGATCGCACCGTCTGCGGCGGCAGTCGCTACCTGACGCACTTTCTTCGTGCGGCAGTCGCCCGCCGTGAAGATGCCTGCTGACTTCGTCAGGCAGGTTTCATCCGCCTGCGCGTATCCGCGCGCGTCAAGCTCGATCACGTCGGAAAACGGCTCGTTCTGCGGTACGAGTCCGACGGCGAGGAACACGCCGTCGACGGTAAGTTCGGACGTTACACCGTCAGATGTGCGCTTTACGCGGATGCCGCTGATCTCTTTTCCGCCGAGGTAAGCGTCGACGACCGTTCCGAGAATGATCTCGACGTTCGGTTTTGCCGCCAACTGATCGGAGAGTGTTTTTTCGCCGGTCAGAAAGTCAAGATTCTGCACGAGGTACAGTTTTTTGACGAGATCGGAGAGCAGGAGCGCTTCCTGCAAGGCGGAATTGCCGCCGCCGATGACGGCGACCGTTTTGTCCTTGTAGAACGCGCCGTCGCAGACCGCGCAGAAGGAAATGCCGTTTCCGATGAATTCGTCTTCACGGTCAAGTCCGAGCGTTCTGTGCTTGGCGCCCGTCGCGATGACGACGGCCTTCGCCTCAAACGTTCCGCCGTCCGTGACGACTTTTTTGATATCTCCGTTTTCGATGGAGAGAACTTCGGCCATTTCGACGTCCGCGCCCTGCTGCATCGCCTGATCGACGAGCTTTTCGGCAAATTCGTTGCCGGAAAGACTCACGAATCCGGGGATGTTTTCCACCTTCGGCGAAAAGGTGATCTGCCCGCCGAAGGTTTCTTTTTCGATGACGAGGACGGTCTTATCGGCTCTGCGCGCATAGATCGCGGCAGTCAGTCCGGCGGGTCCTCCGCCGATAACGATCAGATCGTACATAATGATCTTACAGAGCGAGGAATTTTTTGATATCGGAAACGCCGACGTACTTGTCGATGACTTCGTCGTTTACGATCGTGACGAGGGTGGGCGCCTG
>JAZLHQ010000115.1:0-2294 GCA_045616925.1 Eubacteriales bacterium
GTATCGCCGAAAAATACGGCTATACAGAGGACGATCTTGCCCGTTTCGCCGAAAAATGGAAAGCGGAAGGCTGCGAGCTCTTCCGCTTTCCCGATTGATTTTCATTTGAGGTTTTTGCTTTGAACAAACGTCTCGGTCCGCTTTTTATTTTCTTTTCCGCCGTTCTGTTTTCGCTCGGCGGCGTTCTGATCGATAAGATCCCGTGGCAGCCCCTGGCGATCAACGGCTTCAGAACGCTCATCTCGTCCGTGTTCCTCTTCTGCTATCTGAAGATCACGAAGCACAAGCTCGTTATCAACCGTTCCGTTCTGATCGGAGCCGCCTTTTTGTGCCTCGAAACGACCTGCTACGTCGTCGCGAACAAAATGACGACGGCGGGGAACACGATCGTTCTGCAATATACGGCGCCGATCTTCATCATCCTCTTCATGCTCCTCTTTTTCCCCGTGAAGCCGACGGAGCTCGACCTTTTGACGACGGCGGTCGTTCTCATCGGGATTGTGTGCGTACTGCTCGACAGTCTCGGCGGCGGCAGGCTCGGGGGCGACCTCGTCGCGATCCTCTCGGGCGTATTCTACGCCGGCGTCTTTATGCTGAACGAATTTCCGGGAGGCGACCCGTTGTCCTCGGTGATCCTCGGGCAGGCGATGTCCGCGCTGATCGGCGTCCCGTTCCTCATTCGCGAGACCGATTTCTCGCCGAAGGTACTGCTTTTCGCGATCGTGCTCGGCGTATTCCAGATGGGCTGCGCCTATCTCTTCTTTACGGAGGGCATCAAGAGAACGGAGCCCGTCGCCGCCTCGCTGATCGCGGGGATCGAGCCGATCCTGAATCCGATTCTCGCGGCGATCTTCGCGTCCCAGTCGATGCGCCCGATGGCGATCGTCGGAGCCGCGATCGTGATCGGTTCCGTCGCCGTCTATAACGTTCTCAAGGCAAAAGCCGACGCAGAAAAAGAAAAGACCGGAAAGTAGTCCGGTCTTTTCTCAAGTATGAAAAGCATATACGAAAGCACCCCGTCCTCCGACGGGGGGCGTTCGGTTTTGATCTTACGAAGAGGTCACGCTGCGGGCGTTTCGGTCGTGATCGCGTCGGTCGTGACGGCGTCGGTCGTGACAGCCTCGGTCGTGACTGCGGTCGTATCGGCGTCACCGCTCAGGTCGGCGTTGTCCTTGATCTTGCCGGCGTTACCGGGCTGCAGGATGTAGAACAGGATGACGACGACGATGAATGCGGAAGAAACGATGATCGTCAGCGTATTGAGCTTCTTGTCGATCGTCTTGCCTTTGGACTTGCCGAAGAACGTTTCGGCGCCGCCGGCGATCGTTCCGGAAAGACCGGGCTCTTTCGTGCTCTGCATAAGAACGGCGATGATCAGAAAGACCGATGCAACGATCAGAAGAATACCGAGAATAATTTCGAGAACCATTTTTTAACCTCCGGGTAGCCGCGATTGCGGCGAAATAATCATTCGACATACTATTTTAGCATATCGCGCCAGAAATTGCAATAGGCAAAATGAAAAAAGCGGGAAATTTCCGAAAAATTTTCCGAAAGAGGGGTTTGGTGGGCCATCAGGGACTTGAACCCCGGACCAGCCGGTTATGAGCCGGCAGCTCTGACCAACTGAGCTAATGGCCCGCTGTCAATTTCAAGGCAATGGTCAGTATAACACAAAAAGAAAGTTTTGTCAAGGGAAAAAATGAATTTTTCTTGCCGGAACGCACGAAGCGGACAGGAGAGAGGAAACGACGCGCTCAAACGCCGAAAAGATCGGGAAATTTTGTGTGAAATCTTGACAAAACGGCAAAAATAGAGTATCATTATAAGGAATAAGTGTGGAAGGACGGCGCGCATTATGCCCGATAAATATACCGTTTCGCTGAACGAGATCATTGACGTTTTCAAACTCGAGCCGATCTATCTGCCGAAGAGGGAAGTCCTCGTCGAATGCAGGGACGTAAACCGTCCGGGGCTCCCGCTCGCGGGCTTTTACGATCATTTCGAGCCGCAGCGTATCCAGATCATCGGAAAAGTCGAATATCTTTACCTGCAGAGTCTCTCGCACGAAGATATGCTTGCGCGCTGCGACGAGCTTTTGTCGCATAAGCCGGTCGCGATCGTGATCACGACGTCGCTCCCGCTCGGCGACGACATCGTCTCCCACGCGGAGAAATTCGACGTCCCGCTCCTGCGCACGTCGATGTCGACGTCGGAATTCATGCAGTCGCTGATCTATATGCTGAGCCACAGGCTCGCGCCGCGCACGACGCGTCACGGCGTGTTCGTCGAGG
>JAZLHQ010000116.1:0-2744 GCA_045616925.1 Eubacteriales bacterium
GGCAGACGATTATATCGGCATCGGAAAGACGATCTTCATCGCAAATCCGAACGCGCCGACGGGGCTCTCACTCCCGCTTTCGGAGATCGAGCGGATCGTCAGAGGCAATCCACAAAACGTCGTGGTGATCGACGAAGCGTACGTCGATTTCGGCGGCGAGAGCGCGATCCCGCTCACGAAAAAATACGACAATCTGCTCGTCGTCGGGACGTTCTCCAAATCGAGATCGCTCGCCGGCGCGCGCCTCGGCTTCGGTATCGCGTGCCCGTCTCTGATCCGGGATCTTGAGACGATCCGCTATTCGACGAACCCCTATAACGTCAACCGTATGACGATGGCGGCGGGGATCGGCGCGCTCGCGGATCGGGATTATTTCGAGAAAAATTGCAGAACGATCGTCGAAAACCGCGATTATACGACAAAAGAACTCCTGAAACGCGGATTTTCGGTGCTCGATTCGAAAACGAATTTCGTTTTCGCAAAGAGCGAGCGGATCGGCGGCAAAGAACTCTATCTGAAACTGAAAGAAAAAGGCATCCTCGTGCGCCATTTCGACAAAGAGCGCCTCAAGGATTATAACCGTATCACGATCGGAAGCAGGGAAGAAATGGAAAAACTGCTTTCTGCGATCGACGGGATCACGGAGGAAAAACGATGAGACAAGCTGAAGTCAAAAGAAAAACCGCCGAAACGGATATTAAGCTGACCCTCGATCTCGACGGAACGGGCAAAAGCCGGATCGACAGCGGCTGCGCGTTCCTCGACCACATGCTGACGCTCTTTGCAAAACACGGCCGCTTCGACCTCGATCTTACCTGCAAGGGCGATACGAACGTCGATTATCACCACACGACCGAGGACGTCGGGATCTCTCTCGGCAAAGCGTTCGCGATCGCGCTCGGCGATAAGCGCGGCATCAACCGCTACGGCGACTCAATCCTTCCGATGGACGAAGCGCTGATCCTGACGGCGGTCGATCTCTCCGGCAGGAGCTTTCTCGGCTACGAAATGAAGATCCCGACCGAAAAAGTCGGCGATTTCGATACGGAACTCGTCAAGGAATTCTGGTACGGATTCGTCAGAGAAAATCCGTGCGCGCTGCATATTTGTATGATCAAAGGCGATAATTCGCACCATATCATCGAGGGCGCGTTCAAATCCGCCGCGCACAGTTTAAGAGAAGCGGTCGCGATCGACCCGGCGTTCGCAAACGATATCCCGTCCACCAAAGGAGTGCTCTGATGATCGCGATCGTTGATTACGGCGTCGGCAATCTGTTCTCTCTGAAAAGCTCGTTCGCGGCGATCGGACAGGACGTCACCGTCACGTCCGACAAGAACGAACTCGACAGGGCAGACAGGATCATTCTGCCGGGCGTCGGCGCCTTTGAGGACGCCGCCAAAAAACTTTACGACTCGGGACTTGCCGAATATCTGAAAAAAGAAGCCGAAAAGGGCAAAATGCTGATGGGCATCTGCCTCGGTATGCAGATGCTTTTCGAAAAGAGCTACGAATACGGCTGCCACGAGGGTTTATCGCTTCTGAAAGGCAGTGTCGTGCCGATCAAAAACGTCGTTCCGGATTCCTATAAGATCCCGCACATCGGCTGGAACGCGCTTCATAAAACGGGTGAACACCCGCTCCTTAAAAACGTGAACGAGGGCGACTGCGTCTATTTCGTCCACTCGTATTACGCGTCCGGATGCGAAGACTCGCTCATCGCGGCGACCGAATACGGCGGGATCCTGACCGCCGCCGTCGCGAAGGCCAACGTGATGGGCTGCCAGTTCCATCCCGAAAAGAGCGGACGGGTCGGGCTGTCCATTCTGAAAGCGTTTTCCGAGCTTTCGGAGGAAGAATTATGCTGATCTATCCCGCAATCGACCTTTACGAAAAGAAAGCCGTACGCCTTTATAAAGGCGACTACGCGCAAATGACCGTTTACAGCGACAACCCGCCGGAACTCGCCGAAAAATTCCGGAAGGCGGGCGCGACGCACATGCACGTCGTCGACCTCGAGGGCGCGAAAACGGGCGAAACGCCGAATTTCGACGTCGTTCTCGCCATCAAAAAAGCGGGAAACCTCTTCGTTGAGATCGGCGGAGGCATACGCGATATGAAAACCGTCTCGCGGTATCTTGACGCGGGCATCGACCGCGTGATCCTCGGCACCGCCGCCGTGACAAACGAAACGTTTCTCAAAAAAGCCGTTTCAGAATACGGCGACAGGATCGCCGTCGGAATCGATCTCAAAGACGGCTTCGTCGCGATCAGAGGCTGGACGGAAAAATCCGCCTATACGGCGTACGATTTCTGCGAAAAAATGCAGAAAATCGGCGTCAGAACGATCATCTGCACCGATATTTCCAAAGACGGCGCGATGACGGGCACCAACCACGGACTCTATAAAGAACTCAAGGAGCGCTTCGATATGCAGTTTATCGCGTCCGGCGGCGTTTCGTCGCTTGAAGACGTCCGGAAGCTTTCCGAGCGCGGACTATACGGCGCGATCATCGGCAAGGCGTACTACACGGCCGCCATTGATCTTGAAGAAGCGATCGGGGTGGCAAAATGATCACGAAAAGAATTATCCCGTGCCTTGACGTCCGGGACGGAAGGGTCGTCAAGGGCGTCAATTTTGCGGGACTCAGAGACGTATCCTCGCCCGTCGAGCTTGCGAAATATTACAGCGACAACGGCGCGGACGAACTCGTATTTTACGATATCACCGCCTCCGCCGAGGG
>JAZLHQ010000117.1:0-2896 GCA_045616925.1 Eubacteriales bacterium
CTGCTTTTCAAGCATCGAATTGAAGCCGCCGACGACATCGGCCTCCATTCCGTGCATGGACCCGCTTTTGTCAAGAATAAATACGATTTCGGTCAGATTGTTTTTCATAATTCGTTTTCCTTTCGTTTTTTGATTTACGAGTACATTATAGCGAAAGAAAAACGCGTTTGGGTCTCCCGACGGGAGACATTTTGAAAAATTCAGCAGCCGAGGGTCGGCTGATCGAAGCGGAAGAGAAGATCGTTGATCTTGAAAACGTCGTAGATCCCGCTTCGGATACAGTAGGTGACGATCACGTCGAAGCGATCGCTGCCCGAGAGGGTGAGCCCGACGGTTTTCAGAAGCGCCTGCGTTTCACTGAGGTCGAGCCCGAGCGCGATCGCGAAGGAAATGACGGTCGCCTTGCTCGGACGGTAATTTTCTTCGCTTCGGATCTTGTAAAACGTCTTGCGGCTGACGTTCGCTTTCTTGTAGCACTGAACGTCCGTCATTCCTTTTTTGTCGATCAGTTTGAAGAGGGTGACGGCGAACGTGTCGTCGAGATTCCTGAGCCAGTCTTCGAGCGAGGGCTCGGCGTCGGCCCGGGGCTCCGCGACGGTTTCGGAGATCGTCATCTCCTCGCATTTTTGGAGCGCGATCCCGTAGGCTTCCGCGCGGGCGGCGGTTTTGCGGTTTCCGATCCGTTTGGCCGCCTTGTATTCGCGGATCTCGTCGACGTCATGGAGAGCGCCGACCGGACGCTCGGACGGCATAAAACGATAGCGGAATTCGTACTCGTCGGGGCAGACGAACTCGTTTTTGTCGGGCACCGAGAGGATGATCTCGGGATCCCAGTCCTTGTCGGACAGGAATTCTTTGATCGCCTCACGCGCGATCGCCATCACGCGATCCTTCGGGAAGCCGTTCGTTCCGGAGGAGATCAGAGGGAAGGCGACGCGCTCGTCGCCGGCGCGCACCGCCGCCGTGAGCGCGTTTTCGTAGCATTTGACAAGAGCCGCCGTCTCGCCGGATCTTCCGAAATTCCAGACGGGTCCCACCGTGTGCAGGATCCGCTTGCAGCTGAGACCGAAGGCGGGGGTTTCGTAAATTTCGGAAACACCGAGCGGGGGCGCGTTTTTCAAATATTCCGTGAGTTCTTTTCCCGCAGAAAGACGCACGGCGCGGTCAACGCCTCCGCCGGCGGAAAAATAAGGGTCGGTCGGATTGACGATCGCGTCGCATTCGATTTTCGTAATATCCGTTGATACGATCCGGATGCGCATGATCGGTGCCTCCTTTCATTTATCTTTTGGATCATTATAGCATAAAACGGAGAACTTGTAAAGAAAATCGCGCGTAAATATGGACATTTCTTTTGAGTCGTGCTATAATGGACGTTGAAATACCGAAAAACAAAGGAATTATATGAAATCCGATAAAAATACGGAACTGTTTGAATCCGCGCCGGTGCCGCGCGCGGTCGCCGCGATGGCGATCCCGACGATCATCGGTCAGCTCATCGTTCTCATCTATAATATGGCGGACACCTTCTTCATCGGGCGCACGGATAACCCCGCGATGGTCGCCGCCGCTTCGCTGATCTTGCCCGTCTTCAATATTTCGCTCTCGGTCGCGTCGATCGCGGGCGTCGGCGGAAGCGCACTCCTTTCGCGTCTGCTCGGCGAGAAAAGGGAAGGAGAGGCGAGAAAAGTCTTCTCCTTCAGCGTTTTGTTTTCCGTTCTTCTGTCGCTGCTCTTCTCTCTGTCGGTCGCCGTGTTCATGAAGCCCCTGCTGTACCTGCTCGGCGCAAACAATGAGACCTTCGGTTTCGCGCGCGATTACGCACTCACCGTCATCGTCTTCGGCGGACTTCCGACCATTATGACGAACGTTCTGTCGAATTTCGTCAGAAGCATCGGAGAATCCGGCAAGGCGGGCTTCGGCGTCACGATGGGAGGCGTCGTCAACATCGCGCTCGACCCGCTCTTTATGTTCGTTTTGCTCCCCTCGGGGCGCGAGATCCTCGGCGCGGGCATCGCGACCTGTATCTCAAACTGCATTTCCTGCACCTACTTTATCATCATCATCGCACGCCTCGGCAGATCGGGCGTTCTGAGACTTGCGTCTATCAAAGATCTCCCCGAAAAAACGAGTCTTCAAAAGATCTTCGCCGTCGGCATCCCGACCGCGATCACGACCTTCCTCTTCGATCTCGACTACATCGTCATCGACAAATTGATGTCCGCCTACGGCGAAACGGCGCTTGCCGCCGTCGGAATCGTATTGAAGGCGGAAAGACTGCCGCTCAATATCGGCGTCGGCATCTGTCAGGGAATGATCCCGATCATCGCTTACAATTTTGCTTCGGGCAATCAGAAGAGAAGAAGGGAAACGGAGCGGTTTTCGCTTCTGCTCGGCATCGCGTGCGCCGTCGTTTCCATCACGCTTTACGAGATCTTCGCACCGTATATCATGCGCGTTTTCATCAAAAACGCGGAAACGGTCGCGATGGGAACGAAATTCCTGCGCGCAAGGAGTTTTGCGACCGTCTTTATGTTCATGAGCTTTTACCACGTGCATCTGTTCAACAGCTACGGGCAGGGGAAATACGCGCTCCTGCTCGGCGTCATGCGCTGGGCGGTGTTCAATATCCCGATGCTGTTCTTGCTGAACGCGATCTTCGGCAAATACGGGATCGTGTGGTCGCAGCTCGTCGGAGACGTTTTGAACGTCACGCTGTCGCTGATCATCCATCGCAGATATATGAAGAAAAACGAAATGAATCCGGGGCGCTGACTGATATAATCCCCATAGAGTAGACACTTGAAATAACAAAAATTTCGAGACTACACTATGGGGGTTGTTTTATGCCAAGAAAGAGTCACAAGAACAAAAAGTACAGCAAAGAAATAAAGCT
>JAZLHQ010000118.1:0-4442 GCA_045616925.1 Eubacteriales bacterium
ATCTCGGCAAGATCGATACTGAGCTGCGCATATCCGTAGTCCGTCAAAGGATCAACGTATTTCAGTTCGCTCCGCGTATCGTTGCGGTAAGGCTTGATAAAGCCCGCACGCGCATAACCGATCCTGCCCTCGTAGTAAACGAGTGCGTAGAGATTTTCAAAACCCAAAAGATAAAACGTTTTCCCTACCGGAATATTGCAAAGAACTTTTCCGTCGATCGAAGCCGTGTCAAGCAAAGATACGTATTCTTTGCATTCCGGCGTCCACAAAGGCGGAACGACCTTTCCCGAAGCGTCAAGATCCGTCAGATAGTTCTGAGAGTAGCTATTGCTGTCACAAAAACGCCACCAGTCCTTGAGATACGTCTCGAAGCCGTATTCTTTCATAAGCGAAATCAGAAGCTGCGCGTTTTCAGCGGCGTCTTTGGGGCAATCCGTGAATTTACGGTCGGAGAGCGCGCTTTCGTCTTCAAAATCGCACGGCATCGGGATTGCCGAGCCGTCTTTCCCGACGATCGAAACGGACAGTCCTATCGCCCTGTTGTAAGGCGTTCCGTAAGTGCTCGGTGAAGATGCGTTTTCGGGATAAACGAGATGAAGCGCAAGCTGCGCGCTGAGAGGTCTGTACGCGTCCCAGACGAGAAGCGAATAGCCCTTTTCGAGAAGCGCGTCCTGTACGCGCGCGAGTTTTACGACCGTACCGTAACGCAGATAGGCGTCATGATAGCGGTAAACGGCAAAGCCGACGGGATTGTTATCGGTCCCGTAGCGGATATCGACGTGAATGGACGGAATATACTCCGAAACGTTGACGATATCTGCGTTTTTGGGTTTCGTTCCGTGTTTGTCAAGCGAGGACGGCAGCGAAGTCGTCACGGGTTTCGTTGTGACGGGCTGCGTCGTTACGACTTTCGTCGTTATGGGTTTCGTCGTAACTACTTTCGTCGTAACGGGCTTCGTCGTTACGATTTTCGTAGTCGCCGCATGGGTCGTCACAGGTTTGGTGGTAATTACCTCGGTCGTGACAGGTTCGGCCGTTAACACTTCCGTCGTAACGACTTCGGTCGTGACGGCTTCGGTTGTCACTGTATAAGTCGTACCCGATCCGGTCGTGACGATTTCGGTCGTCTCGGTTTCCTCTTGTGAAGAATCCGGTGCGTTTGTACTCGTTCCGGTGATTGCAGACGTCCCGGAAGCGCCGGAATTTCTGCGCGAGCAGGAAACGGTAAACAGCGCGGCCGAAAGTACCAGTATCGTAAAGAAAATAAAAATTCGTTTATCCATCGGTTATATTACCGTTCGTTTCGGGAGTGAGAGGGATCGGATCGCCGACGATTCGGGACTTCGGCTTGAAAATGGAGAAAAGCGCGTCCTTGCATCTCGCGACGGATTCCCTTGCGTAATTGAAGAGATCGACCTTAAAGCTGTAATCGTGCAGATCGGCGGAAACGCCGACGGCATCGATCTCAAGAATTCCCGCGATATAGAGCGCTCTGAAAAGATGATAACTCTGCGACACGATGATCAGCCGCTCCTGCCCGAAAATATGTTTCGCGCGATAAACGGAATCGTAAGTGGAGAGTCCCGCGTGGTCGCAGAATACGTCTTCTGCGGGAACGCCCGCTTCGATCGCGTAAGACTTCATAACGTTGACTTCGTCGTAGCCCTTCGTCGCGTGGTCGCCGCTCATCAGGATCTTGGACGCTTTGCCCGTTTTATAAAGATAGATACCCATATCGAGCCGATCTTTCAGCATCGGGGTCGGCGTTCCGTCGGAGCGGACGCCTGCGCCGAGAACCATTACGCACGTGCAAGGCGTCACCTCGTCTTCGGAGACGATCTTCGAGGACGTGGAAAGCAGAACGAGCATATTGAGCAAAAGATATAAAGCTACCACGAAAACGAGGAGCTTCATAAAAAAGCGGAATACTTTGGATTTCTTTCTCGGACGTTCTTCGGAATTCTGTTTCATCTTATTACCCACTTTGCGGATCCGATACTGTGTAGTTCTGATAATTGTCTGCTAATAAACAGTTGAGGGCGGTAAATACCGCCCTCTGATGACTTTTTAAAAGCTTTTGATCCTTATGCGCGCTCGACTTTTCCGGAACGCAGGCAACGGGAGCATACGTTTACGGTCGTATGAGCGCCGTTCACAACAGCTTTTACCTTTCTGATGTTGGGCTTCCACTGTCTATTGGTCTTACGGTTGGAGTGAGAAACCTTGAGACCGAACACAACGGATTTTCCGCAGATATCACATTTTGCCATGACTTGCACCTCCATTTATATGCTTATAATAATTTCGTCAAAAAATCAGCAAGGATGATTATAGCACAGTTTTTTACAAAAAGCAATAGCTTATTGAAAAAAATTGAAAAAAGTTCCGTATTTTTTTATCGCAAAAACAGAAAATTACTTCTTTTTGAAGGAAAATGAGATCTTGCTCTCCTCGTGGTTCAGAAGACGGACGATATTTGCCCTGTGACGCAGGATGATGAGAAGCGCAAGAGCGATCGATCCGAGCGATATGAAAATGTCCGGCAGAAGATGCACGTGCGTCACGGGAAAGATCTTGTTGAGGATCAGAGGATACATTGCCGCTGCCGTGATGGAGCCCATCGAAATGTATTTCGTACCGGCGACCATCAGAACGAAGATCAGAAGCATTACGAGCGCGGCGGCAGGATCAATGGCAAGCGCGACACCGAAGGAAGCCGATACGCCCTTCCCGCCTTTGAATCCGAAATATACGGGAAAACAGTGTCCGAGCGAGCAGGCAAAGCCCGCGATACACGCGGCGCTTTCTCCGATCACGAACTGCGCGATCGTAAACGCCAGAAACCCCTTCAGAAGATCGAGCAGAAAAACGGCGATCCCCGCGCGCGTGCCGTACGTGCGGTTGACGTTCGTCGCGCCGGCGTTGTGGCTTCCGTGCGTGCGGATATCGTCCTTATATACGATTCTTGAATACAGGATCGAAACGTTCAGACTACCGATCAGATAGCCGACGACGGCAAAAACGACGGTCAGAACGATCCAGAGCGTTCTCTCGTCGTTATACGTGACGAGACCTTCGATTTTCTTTACGATCAGATCGCTGTACGTAACAGCTGCAAACATTTATCCCGTGCCTCACATTTCATCGCCGCGCTGCCGGATAATGAGTTGGATCGGCGTCCCGGAAAAACCGAAGACTTCGCGCAGCTGGTTTTCAATGTATCTTCTGTATGAGAAATGGAAAAGCTCAATATCGTTGCAAAAGATGACGAATTTCGGCGGCTGTACGCCGATCTGCGTCATATAGTAGACCTTCAGGAAGCGTCCCTTGTCGGACGGCGGCTGCACGCGGGCGGTCGCGTCCGCGAGCATATCGTTGAGCATACCGGTCGTGATACGCGTGCACGCCTGATTGTGAACGTAGTTGATATGCTCGAAAAGCTTCGGAACGCGCTGACCCGTTTTCGCGGAAACGAAGATGATCGGTGCGTACGGCATATAGGATAGGTGCGTGCGGATGTCGTTCGTGAAATCGCTGACGGTCTTATTGTCCTTCTCAACGAGATCCCATTTGTTGACGACGATGATCGACGCTTTGCCCGCGTCGTGCGCGATACCGGCGATCTTTTCGTCCTGCTCCGTGATTCCCTGTGACGCGTCGATCATAATGAGACACACGTCGGCACGGTCAACTGCCATTTTGGCGCGCAGAACGCTGTATTTTTCGATCTTGTCCTCGACCTTCGCCTGACGGCGGATTCCCGCCGTATCAATGAATGTGAATTTGCCCGATTCGTTCTCGACGAACGTATCGATCGCGTCTCTGGTCGTGCCCGCGATATCGGAAACGATCAGACGGTCCTGTCCGAGGATCTTATTGATGATGGAGGATTTTCCTGCGTTCGGCTTGCCGATGACGGCAACTTTGATCGAATCGTCGTCCGATTCAACCCCGTCGCTTTCCGGGAAACGGTCGTACACTTCGTCGAGCAGGTCGCCCGTGCCGGTGCCGTGGATCGAAGAAAGCGGGATCGGATCGACGTCGAAGCCGAGCTCGTAAAATTCGTAGTATTCGGGCGGCAGCGCGCCGATCGAATCCATTTTATTGATGACGGGAACGACGGGCTTTCCGCTCTTCAGAAGCATCGTTGCGATGTCGCGGTCGTCTGCGGTCAGTCCTGCGCGGATGTCGCACATAAAGATGATGACGTCCGCCGTGTCGATCGCGATCTGCGCCTGCATACGCATGTGCTTCAGGATCACGTCGTCGTTGTGCGGCTCGATACCGCCCGTGTCGATGAGCATACAGGGTTTGCCGCGCCATTCGATCTCGTAATAGATGCGGTCGCGCGTAACGCCCGGCGTATCCTCAACGATCGCAACGCGTTCGCCCGCGAGCTTATTGAAAAGCGTCGATTTGCCGACGTTCGGTCTGCCGACGAT
>JAZLHQ010000119.1:0-4873 GCA_045616925.1 Eubacteriales bacterium
CCAGAAGATGCGGAAATCGGGCGCCTTCGGCTTCAGACGGGCGAAACGGAGCACGGTCTCCTCGGAAAAGACCACGCCCTCGGGGTTGGAGTACTTCGGCACGCACCAGATGCCCTTGATCGAATCGTCCTCCGAAACGAGCTTCTCGACCGTGTCCATGTCGGGGCCGGTCGGGGTCATTTCGATCGGGATCATTTCGATGCCGAGCGACTGGCAGATCGCGAAGTGGCGGTCGTAGCCGGGGGCGGGGCAGATGAAGCGCACGTTGCCCTGCTTGACCCACGGGATCATCGTCGGATACGTGCCGTAAAGCAGCGCGCGCACGACCATATCGTACATCAGATTGAGCGACGAGTTGCCGCAGACGATCAGATTCTTGCAGGGCATATCGAGCATATCGGAGAAGAGCTGCTTCGCGCTCGGAATGCCGTCGAGAAGGCCGTAGTTGCGGCAGTCAAGACCGGATTCGAGGATGCAGTCCTCGGGCTTCGAGATCACGCCGAGCATATCCTGCGTGAGCGCGAGCTGTTCTGCGCTCGGCTTGCCGCGCGACATATCGAGGGACAGGCGCTTATCGCAGAATTTCTGATAGAGCGCCTGCAGTTTTACGAGTTCGACCTTCAATTCTTCGTCGGAACATTCGTTATATTTTTTCATGATGGTATCCTCCGTCTCGGGAATATAGTTTCACATTATAATAGTGTATTATATAACAATCCCTCGGCTTTTGCAATAGTTTTTTGAAAATTCCCGAAAGTCGCGCGAAAATCATTGACAAAAACGGGTGAAAGATTTATAATAATGCAGATACTTGCGAAAAAAGGAGAAGTTTATGGTAGGAATTATCGGAGCGATGGATTCGGAAGTCGCTCTTTTACTTAAAAAAATGGAAAACCGGAGAGAAAACACGGTCTCCGGCGTCGTATTTCACGAGGGAACGATCGGCAAAAAGGACGTCGTCGTCGCAAAATGCGGGATCGGCAAGGTCTTCGCCGCGCTGACGGCCGAAGCGATGATCCTCAACTATCACCCCGAGCTGATCGTCAACACGGGCGTCGGCGGCGCGCTTGCGAAGGATCTCGACGTCTTCGATCTCGTGATCGCCGATAACGTGCTGCAGCACGATATGGACACGTCCCCGATCGGCGATCCCGTCGGACTTCTGTCCGGTATCGATATGATCCGCATCCCGACCGATGAAACCGCCTGCGGAAAATTCGAGACCGCCGCCCGGGAAACGGGTATCCACACGCTCAGAGCGACGGTCGCGTCCGGCGACCAGTTCATCGCGGGCAAAGAGGCGAAATCGCGCATCGTCGGGAACTTCCCGGACGCCAAAGCGTGCGAAATGGAGGGCGCGGCGATCGGACAGGTGTGCTTCGTCAACAAAACGCCGTTCGCGGTTTTGAGGGCGATCTCCGACAAGGCGGACGGATCGTCCCCCGTCGATTTCCCGACGTTTGCCGCCAAAGCCGCCGAAAACAGCGCGGCGCTTCTGATCGGATTTCTGAACGAAAATAATTGACTGAAAGAAGGATAAAATCATGATTCTGATGACGAGCAACCAGTGGCAGAACGACAAAAATACCGCCAAATGGGCGGAAATGGGTATGGACTGCTCCTATACGGGCAGAGCGGGCGGACTTTACGACGCATATACGAGCGTTCTTCCCGACGCGATCGGCGTGCAGGAGACCTCCCGCAATATGCAGAATCTCGTACTCGGCAAAATGTTTGAAATCACCGGCGAAAACGGGGAAGTGATCGCGAAATACGACTGCATCAGCGGCACGGATACGCCGATCTGGTACAGAAGCGACCGTCTGATCCCCGTCGAGAGCGCGTTCCTGCTCTATCCCGAGCATATCGAAGGATTTGAGGGAATGTACAACAACCACGGCTCGAAATCCTATTCCGCCGCCGTTTTCAAATGCCGCGAGGACGGCAAGTATTTCGTCTTCATGTCGACCCACCTCTGGTGGAAGTCCTCGAACCCGAACGCGAAGCACTATATGCCGATGTCCGACGAGGCGCGCGAATGGCAGTTGAAGCTCGCCTGCGAAACGGTCGACAGCCTCTGCCGGAAATATAACTGTCCCGGCTTCGTCGTCGGCGACTACAACGCGAAGATGAACAGCCTCGCGATCCAATCCGCTCTTGCGAACGGCTACGTCGAAGCGCACGATATCTGCGTCGGCGAGCGCAACGATCTGAGAGGCCATCACCCCTGCAACGCGAACGGATTCGACCGCGGCGATCCCGGCACGTTCGAGCAGGCGATCGACCACATTCTCGTCAGAAATCCGGAAATGCTGACGGTCAACGCCTACAAGCGCTACGACGAGCCCGCGTTCGACTCGATCTCCGACCACTATCCGCTCTATATCGACGTAACTCTTTGAGGTAAAACATGATCGCGATCATCTGCATTGAAGAGCGCGGCGGCATGGCGTTTGCCGGCAAGCGCTTTACGAAGGACGTAAAACTCCGCAAAAAGATCCTTGAGGTCGTCGGCGACGCGCCTCTTTATATGAGTGCGTACAGCGCGAAGCAGTTCGGCGAAAATCTGCCGGGCAACGTCTGCGTCTGCGGCGAATATCTGAAATACGCGCCCGCAAACGCGTATTGCTTCATCGAGACGGAAGCGCCGTCCGAATGGCTCAGAAACGCCGACAAACTGATCCTGTTCAAATGGAACCGCCGCTATCCTTACGACGTCTTCTTCGATCCCGACTGTCTCAAGCTTATGAAGCAGATCGAGGAAGAAACCGAGGAATTCGCGGGCAATTCCCACGAAAATATCACGAAAGAGGTGTACGTCAAATGAAAAAGACGTTTTTGCGTATATTAACGGCGGCGTTATGCCTCGTTCTGGTCTTTTCGATGACCTCCTGCTCCGATCTTCTCAACATCGTCAACGAGATCCTTTCGGAAACCGAGGAAACGACCGGGACGGGCACCGATACCGAATTTCCGATCATCCCCGTTGACCCGAAGGGCGGATTTTCGCTCGACGATATCCCCGCGTTCACGACGAAGCCCTTCGTCGTCATCAACGACAATGTCCCCGATTTCCCCGAATCGGACAAGAAGCCCGTTTCGTTCGAGCATTACAGCGATCTTGACGCGCTCGGCCGCTGCGGCGTTGCTTACGCCTGCGTCGGACGCGATCTGATGCCGACTTCGGAGCGTGAGAGCATCAGCTCCGTCCATCCGACGGGTTGGAGATCCGTCTCCTATTCCTTCATCAACGGCAAGAGCCTCTACAACCGCTGCCATCTGATCGCTTTCAAGCTCGCCGGCGAGAATGCCAACGAGAAGAATCTGATCACCGGCACGCGCTATCTGAACGAGGACGCGATGATCCCGTTCGAGGATATGGTCGAGGACTTCGTCAAGGAAGATAACGGCCACGTTCTTTACCGCGTGACGCCGATCTTCGTCGGGAACGAGCTCGTCGCGCGCGGCGTGCAGATGGAGGGCTGGTCCGTCGAGGACAAGGGCGAGAGCGTATGCTTCAACGTCTTCTGCTACAACTGCCAGCCGTGCATCGCGATCGACTACATGACGGGCGAGAGCCACGAAGAGCAGACCCACACCGATCTGCCGAAGGAAAGCTTCGCGCTCAACACGAACAGCAAGAAATTCCACAAGCCCGACTGCCCGGGACTTGCCGACGTCAAATCCGAGAACGTCGGCTCGTTCAACGGCGCGCGTCAGTGCCTCATCGACATGGGCTACACGCCCTGCAAGACCTGTAATCCGTAATGAAAAACGATTTCATCATCCACTGCCTCGGCGCTTCGAATACGGCGATCATCAAAACGCTTGAGAACGAGCGCGTTTACGACGTCAATTATCCGGTGATCCTCGGACTTCTGCTTCAAAAGAACGTGCGCAATTTTGGCGTTCCCGGCTGCAATATCGCGCGCTCGGAGACGCGCTCCGACAGTTACGTCGAGCGCTCCGCGCAGATCGGGGAAGGCGCCGATCTGATCCTTCTGCAGGGATTCGGCAACGATTTCAGACATAAGATCCCGATCGGCGAGGTCGGAAGCACCGACCCCTTCACGTATTGCGGCGCGATCGGGTATCTCATCACGTATTTCCGCGAAAAGTGTCCCGATTCCGCTCTTTGGGCGTTGTCTGGTCTTAGGTCGCGCAGCGACAGCCCCGAGCTGAAGGCGCACCACAAGGCGTTCTTCGACGTCTGCCGCCATTTCGGCATCGAGCCGATCGATTTCGAGAGCGATCCGCAGATCGATCCTTTCGATCCGAAGACCATGCCGGACGGCGTTCACATGAGTGATACCGCTTGCCGGCATTACGCCGACGTCGTCGCCGACCGTATCCGCCGGGCGTTTCCCGAAAAGTTTTGACGGGTTTCCGTTCTTTGAACGGGAAATCAACCGTTTTCTTGGCTTCCCCTCAGGGGACTTTTTCTGCGAAAAACGCTGTCGCACATAGTGCGACTGATGAGGTGTCACCGGTTCGGCATCTTTTATTTGCTCTCCTCATCCGTCACGCTTCGCGTGCCACCTTCTCCGCTGGAGAAGGCGAGGGATAATCCGTAGGGGCGACCAATGGTCGCCCGCCGCCCCCCGAAGGTTTGCGCAAAAGCGGAAATGAACGTCGTAGGGCGGGGGCTTGCCCCCACCGATTCTGAAAATATCGCGTTATTTCATTGTTTCTATCAAATAAAATACCGAAATCATTTCTTGTTTGATATTATCGTTTGTTCACGGCGGGAGCAAGCCCCCGCCCTACGGAGTCGGTATGAACAAGGCGAGGACGGGTCGTCGTTCGCGCTGCGCAATCCGCGCTGCGCAATCCGCGCTGCGCAATCCGCGCTGCGCAATCCGCGCTTGCGCTT
>JAZLHQ010000120.1:0-3140 GCA_045616925.1 Eubacteriales bacterium
ATGAAAGATAAACTCGGTCTTTCCGGCATTGAAACCCGCGAAAACGACGCAACGAAGCCGAATGAAGCTCTATTCGGTCGCGCTGATCGCGTGATCTGCGATGTTCCCTGCTCGGGACTCGGTGTTCTTTCAAAAAAAGCGGATCTTCGGCACAAATCGTATGAAAGCGTTTCGGATCTTCCGCTTATCCAGAAAGAAATCCTCGAAAAATCCTCATTATATCTGAAAACCGGAGGGATCATCGTCTATTCGACCTGCACGCTCAGAAAAGCGGAAAACGAAGAGATCGTATCGGATTTTCTCAGCGGGCATCCGGAATTTGTACCCGTTGATTTTTTATGCGGAACGATTCGTTCGGAAAACGGAATGCTGACTTTGTTTCCCGACGTTCATAAAACTGACGGTTTTTTTATCGCCAAACTTCAGAAAAAATAGAAAAATGCTCATTCTGCGGAATGAGCATTTTTTATTCGTGAATCGCGTAAAGATTGAGATCCCACGCGGGAACATACGGAAATCTGCGAATATAAAGCTTATAGGAAGGATCGATCTCAAGAACGCGCAAAGGTAATTTCCAGATATCTTCGCTTCTGTGATAGAGCGAGATCAGCATATCGGGGTGATCGCGTTTGATCGTATTCTCCGCTCCGTTGATCGCCTGTAATTCGGCACCTTCAACGTCCATTTTGATGAAATCGACGCGTCTTTCTTCAAACATAGAATCGACCGATCGCATTTCGACGGGGATCTGCTTTGATCCGGCCGCAAATACGTTCGCGTTGCGGTTTCCCGCGTCGTCCGCAGACAATACTGTATCGGTATCCCAAACGCCCGCATGATACGCTTTGATCCGGGGTTCTGAAGCGGCAAGTGACTCGAGTTTGCGGAAATTACGGCGATCGGGTTCAAGAGCCGTCACGTGCAAAAGATTCGGAAAATCACCGAGCATTTCGAGAGCGGTATCGCCGGTATATGCGCCGAGATCGAGCGCGTTTTCGTATCCTGCAGGATCAAGAATATTGCGAAGGATCTCTTCTTTTGCAGTAACTGCGTCGCGCAGATAAGAGATACGTCCGCTCAGTCGATAATTGATCACCGAATCAAAGATCCTGACGGACAGATCGTCTGCCAATGCGCTTCTGACCTTCATAAGCTCTTGCGTAACCGACTCACAGTAGGAGCGCGTGAAGAGCGTATCCCCTGCGACGGGAACGTCCGGTGCATAAAGATCGTAACGTTCGTCCAGTTCGTAAAAACGTTCAAGAACGGACGGAATATTCGAGCCAAATGACAATAGGATCGAAAAATCGTCGTATTTCTGAAGAATATCCGAAAAGCGCAGAACGGTTTTGCCGTGGAAACTGTGCCCGCGAACGAATTCGTCGGAAGCAAAGAAATCCGATACGGTGACGCCGCGTTCCGAAAGACGTTTGAGGATCTTATCCGCTCCGTTGCCCATGCCGTACATAACGACGGGTTTGTTCTTTGCAGCGATATCGGTCCAAAAATCCGAATCAGTCCATTTCAAACTCATGGTAAATTGCGTTGACCGTGCGGGTCAGATCCCTGTCGTCGACGCTGATGATGATATTATATTCACTCGAGCCTTGGTCGATCATACGGATATTGATCTGATTTCTTGCGATCGCGGTAAAAATACGTGCGGCTGTACCGTAATTGTTGACCATTCCGCAGCCGACGACTGCGATCAGCGAAAGACCGGATTCCACGTGGATACGGTCGGGCGCAACCGCCTCTTCAATTTCTTTGACAACTTCATCAAGGTGAAGATCAAGCGTCTTGCTTGAAACGACTACGCCCATCGTGTCGATACCGGAAGGCAGATGCTCGATGGAAATACCGAATTTTTCAAAAACGGAAAGCACTTTGCGGACGAAACCGACCTCCGCGTTCATCTGATCCTTTTCGATCGTCACGACGGAAAATCCTTTATGACCCGCAATTCCCGTGATCGTATTGCGCTGGGAATAACCCTTGGGAGCGCTTGCAACGATCATCGTGCCGGCGTCCTGCGGACGGTTCGTATTGCGGATATTGATCGGGATACCCATCGACCGCACCGGGAAGATCGCGTCTTCGTGCAGAACGGTCGCGCCCATGTAGGCAAGCTCACGCAGCTCGTGATAGGTGATCGTTTCGATCACGCGGGGTCTTGAAACGATGCGCGGATCGGCCATCAGGAAGCCGGATACGTCCGTCCAGTTTTCGTAAAGATCGGCACGCGCGGCTTTCGCGACGATCGAGCCGGTAATATCGCTTCCTCCGCGGGAAAACGTTTTGATATTGCCGTTGACGTCGGTACCGTAGAAGCCCGGAATGACAGCGTTTTCGTGCTCGATGAGGCTTGCACGCAGAACGTCGTCGGTCTTGTCGGAATCAAGAGATCCGTTCTCACTAAAAAAGATCGTTCCGAAAGGATCGATGAAATCAAATCCGAGGTACGCTGCGAGAACCTTTCCGTTCAGATATTCTCCCCTGCTCGCGGCAAAATCCTTGCTGTGCGTCGCGTTGACCGTCTGAATGATCTCCTTGAAATCTGCGCTTAGGTCAAGGTCAAGACCGAGGTCCGTAATGATATTATCGTATCTCGATTTGATGATCTCGAAAATCGGCTCGATCGCGTCGCCGTCAACGGCGGTCTGGCAAGCCTCGTAAAGAAGATCGGTCACCTTCGTATCACCCTCGAATCTTCTGCCGGGAGCGGACGGAATGACGTATCTGCGTGAAGGATCGCTCAGAATGATCTCTTTGACTTTCTTAAAATGATCGGCATCGGCAAGTGAACTGCCGCCGAATTTCGTTACTTTCAATACTTCGCTGTTCAAAACGGGACTCCTTTTTACAAATCACAAAATACACTGTATTATATTCGATTTTTCCGACAATGTCAAGCATTTTTTTACAAAAAGAAACAATCCGCCGATAAAACGGCGGATTGTTCCATAATTCGGAGATTATTTATCGTCTCCGTCCTCTTCAACGTCCTCGATATCTTTGATCTCGAGTTTCTTGTTGCAGTTCGGGCAGATGATCTCGTCGGAATCAAGCAGCGACTCGTCAATATAGATCGTTTCGCCGCAGACGGGGCACTCAGCTTCAAAGAAATCGCTGTCGTCACC